>JAKJEP010000606.1:0-352 GCA_022705365.1 Planctomycetota bacterium
GCCAGATAAAAAATGAGCCGTTTATATAATAACCTCCGCACAACTCCAGTGTACCTTCCGGTGTGCTGCGCTGCATTATGAATTCTTCAATGGGCATTTCGTCAACATGGCCGTCAAAAAAGACGATGTTCCCGCTTCCTTTCCGGTTATTAAAGGTTGTACCTCCCAGTTGTGTAATCCTACCAGAGACCTTGTGATACCGTCCCAGAGAATCATCCGCATTATTGTTGGTATCATAGGTAGGATTAAACAGGCAAACACCATTGTCAAAAGGGGCATAATCATAATTATCCTGTTCAAAGAGCATCATGACGCCGTCTGGGGCGGGCATCACCAGTTCCGGATTGGCACG
>JAKJEP010000606.1:457-714 GCA_022705365.1 Planctomycetota bacterium
CGGCCAGCCCCAGACATAACAAGAATGTAAAGATATACAATGAGGTTTAGGATTCATTTTGTTGGTCAGGCTGGGGCAGGTGTAAGGGGTGTTATTTTGGACATATTCCCAGAGATAGCCGTATTCAAAAGCCTTTGATAGTGAATCTGTGGTCTTACGAATCCAATCAGCATTTGGATCCCCTTGTTCAACACGAATTTCATCAAATTCGATCCCCCATCCGGGAATCTTATCCTCATAATCCCGGGCATACAGCA
>JAKJEP010000607.1 GCA_022705365.1 Planctomycetota bacterium
TTTATTCTTACGGTGCTCATACTCATCATCAGCATTCTCGCACGTTTCCTTACATCGCGGCATAAACGGAATATTATTCAATAGGAGGCGTTCGCCATGAACGAGAAATCACTTTTGCAGGTGCGGGACCTGAATGTTGCATATGGCACTACGCCGGCCCTCAAAGGCATCACCCTGGATATACCGAACAAAAAAATCACCGCGATCATCGGTCCGTCGGGATGTGGCAAATCGACCCTTCTCAGGGCATTTAACAGGCTTCTTGAAGATGGCGACGAGGTAAGCATATCCGGGAAGGTGCTGGTCGGCAGCGAGGACATATACGACCCTCGGAACGACGTCACGCAGATCAGAAAAAAAATGGGCCTCCTGTCACAACGGCCCTATCCCTTACCCATGTCGATCTACGATAACATCGCTTATGGCCCCCGCATTCACGGTCTTTCGAGCATGGGATCCATGGATGAAATCGTGTAATACTATCTGACCGTTGTCGGTCTTTGGGACGAGGTCAAGGACCGTCTCAAGGAACCGGCCTCCCGACTATCGATCGGTCAACAGCAGCGTCTCTGCCTGGCCCGCGGCCTGGCGGTGGAACCGGAGATTATACTTGCAGACGAGCCGACGTCGGCCCTCGATCCAAAATCGAGCCAGAAGATCGAGGCAGAATTCAAGTCTCTTAAAAATAGATACACAATCATTATCG
>JAKJEP010000608.1:0-333 GCA_022705365.1 Planctomycetota bacterium
TGGCTGCCGCGGATCTGGCCGACCTGGGGACGGCTGAGGTCGCCGGACCGGGCTTCATCAACATCCGCATCGAGCCGTCCGTCCTGGCCCGTACGCTGGACGCGATGGCTGCCGACGCCGCCCGCATCGGCGTGACCGCACCTGGGTGCAGGCAGACCGTCGTCGTCGACTATTCGGGCCCGAACCTGGCCAAGGAGATGCACGTCGGCCACCTCCGCAGCACGATCATCGGCGACGCCCTGGCCCGCACCCTGGAGTTCCTCGGCCACATCGTCATCCGACAGAACCACGTCGGCGACTGGGGAACGCAGTTCGGGATGTTGACGGCATATC
>JAKJEP010000608.1:343-702 GCA_022705365.1 Planctomycetota bacterium
TTCTGATATCCAAGGCCGAGGCCAGCAAAGCAGGTTCAAGAGTCCTATTCACCAAGATTGCCCGTCTGGAGGACTTAGAGGAGTTTTACCGGCGAGCAAAGCAACTGTTCGACACAGACGAGAAGTTCGCTAACCTATCCCGCGAATTCGTTGTCCGTCTCCAGTCAGGTTCTGATCCGGAAGTGCGTGATGCGTGGAAGGAGTTTATCGGCCTTTCCTGGCAGCACTGTGCTGAAGTCTACGACGCGTTGAATGTCACCTTGACAAGAAGAGACACTCGTGGCGAGTCCGCCTACAACGCCGACCTGCCCAGGGTCATCGCCGACCTGGACGCCAAGGGGCTGCTGACCGAGTCCGAG
>JAKJEP010000609.1 GCA_022705365.1 Planctomycetota bacterium
TTGAGGCTGCAAATGTTTCCCCAAAGAGGTAGAGTAAGTGCGAAGAACCAAATTTTGCGGTATGTTCCGCAAATTGAGAACGTTTCAATGTTAAACAAAGCCGCCTGAAAAAACTTTTGACGGGCGCATCTTTCTTATGAAAAATCTCTCCTGAACCAATATTGCCAAGGTCTTTTCAACCTATCCAGACTACTTTGACTAACAAACCCATTAACTTCTGATATTTAAACATTTACAACTAAAACGATGTAATTTCCCTCCTGTTTTTAGCTTTGTCTGAATTTGGACAAAACTCCAATTCTTTCATCATATTTTGCCCCCATAAATGGCATACTTTTGCCTATTTTTCTCCAGTTGAGATATTGAGATTAACAGGCAAAACATGGAAATGCAAATATACCAGGGGAGGGCGGTTGAAAATCGACCAGGTTGAATAACCTCCCACTTTTATTATTTTCCCAGATAAAATTTCCCCATTAGAAATTCTGGGGGCCCACCTATACATATTGTCAAAGTAGGGGTGGTATCAAACTTGACCCCGAGGGGTGGCATCTACCAGATTTTCATTTTCCCCCTCCTCCCATTTCTCAAATCATCAGTCAAAAGTTTCCCTCAAAAATTCCCCATATAAAAAAAGTCTATCGATAAATATTATTTTTTATTATTTCTGGACAAATCTACTGTCAATAAATAACAG
>JAKJEP010000060.1 GCA_022705365.1 Planctomycetota bacterium
CACCCGCGCGTTTGGCTGGCTGAATCAGGCGGTCCTGCATCTGCTGGAGGCGGCAGCCGCCGGCCAGAAGTTTTTGTTCGGCGTGCTGGCGATCCCGCCGGGAGAAACGGGACAGGCAGGAGAAAAATCGGTGGGGTTTGTTTTGGCCTTGCAGGGGCTTCCCATCATCATCTTTTTTGCCGCCGGGATGGGACTGCTGTATTACTGGAATATCATGCCGGCCATCATCCGGGGATTCGCCTGGGTGTTCACGCGGCTGATGCGGATCAGTGGCGCCGAGAGCCTGTGCACCGCCAGTAATATTTTTGTCGGCATCGAGGCCACGACCACGGTACGGCCCTACCTGGCAAAGATGACGCGGTCCGAATTTTGCACCATTCTGACGGCGGGAATGGCAACCGTGGCCTCGAGTACCCTGGGCCTGTATGTGCTGTTTTTACAGGATACCTTTCCCACCATCGCGGGACATCTGATTTCCGCCTCGATTTTATCGGCGCCGGCGGCCATTGTCATGTCGAAGATTCTGGTTCCGGAAGAAGGGACACCACTTACCCTGGGCCGTCAGGTCCGGTTCACCTGGGAACGGGAGTCGGGAGCAATGGAGGCCGTCATCAACGGAGCGATGGCCGGTGTACGACTGGTCGTGGGTGTTTGTGCCCTGCTGATTGCATTTCTGGGCCTGCTGGCTGTACTGGATTTGTTTCTGCGGGGAGTGGGATCCTGCTGTGGCAGTCAGGAAAGCTGGTCATTGCGGGGCTTGCTCCAGTATATAATGTGGCCGTTTGCGGTATTGATGGGAGTGCCGCCGTCCGATGCGGCGCTGGCAGGAAATATGCTGGGGGAACGGCTGGTGGCAACGGAAATTCCAGCCTATGCCCATCTGGCGGAAGCTATGCAAAATGGCGCCTTTGCTCATCCCCGCAGTCCGGTGATTATCGCCTATGCCCTGTGCGGATTTGCCCATGTGGCGTCGCTGGCAATTTTCGTGGGAGGGATTACGGCGCTGGTGCCGCAGCGGCGTCCGGATATAGCACAGGTGGCGCCGCAGGCACTGCTGGCAGCAACGCTGGCATGCCTGATGGTAGGAGCGGTGGCGGGAATATTTTATCATTCGGCGGATATCTATATCCAATCGGGGACGTAATTCAGGAGGTAATATATGTGCGGACGATTTGCATTGACGATTCATCCCAGGCTGCTGGCGGAACTGTTCGGACTGGCAGTGATACCGGCAGAGATGCCGGCGCGGTATAATATAGCGCCCAGCAAGCCGGTAGCCGCAATTGTAGCACAGGAGTCAAGCGGCGGACGGGAGCTGTGGTGGCTGCGGTGGGGTCTGATTCCCCACTGGGCAAAAGAGGAATCCATGGGCCGCAAACTGATCAATGCGCGGGCGGAAACCGTCGTCGAGAAGCCGGCGTTTCGGGAGGCCTTTCGGATGCGGCGATGTCTGATTCCAGCGGATGGTTTTTATGAATGGCAGGCAGCCGCTGGCGGGAAGCAGCCGTATTTTATTCATCTGCTGACACGCGAGACAATGGCACTGGCCGGTTTGTGGGAAAGATGGATGGGACCGGGCGGAGAAACGGTGGATAGCTGCACGATTGTGACGACCGAGAGCAACCGGATGATCCAAAATATCCATTCGAGAATGCCGGTAATTTTGGAACAGAAAAATTATGCATATTGGCTGAACAGAAAAAATCAAGATGTGGAGAAACTGAGGCAACTGCTGGTTCCCTATCCAGCGGAAATGATGGAGATGTATGCAGTATGTCCCAGGGTAAATAATCCACGAAATGAGGGTCCGCAATGTGCAGAGCCGAAAGAGGGGGAGCAGTCATTGGGAAGGGCACAGTGACGTTTATGATGTAATTTATTTAAACACAACGATTTATGACAAACATGTGTTGGTGAGGTTTTTCATGAGATATATAAATGGAGAATTTTAACTTTCGCTTGAGGGTTTAAGAAAATTCGATTAGAATTCAGAACAGTGAAATAAGTAGTGATAATGTCGGAATATTAAAGATTCCGATAAAATGTAGAGTGGAAGTTCGTAACCTACTAAGAGGCAACGATGGAAAAAAATAGTCCAAAAATCAAGGTAACCCAGGAAAACGGCGTCACGATTGTTGAGTTATTAGCAGAGGAAATCCTGGATGAGGGAACAATTAGTACTATTTCAGAGTCGCTGTTTGCGGTGGTCGAGGATCATGCACCAGTGCAGTTACTGCTGAGTTTTGAGCGGGTAAAGCATTTAAGTTCCAGTGCACTGGGGACTTTGATTCGGCTGAATAAGCGTATCGATGAGACAGGGGGAAAACTGCGGCTCTGTAAAATTAAAAAAAATTTATATGAGATATTTACGATCACCAAGCTGAATAAGTTGTTTGATATTTTCGAGGACCGAGAAACCGCAATCAAAAGTTTTGTTTGTTGATATGCCAAGAAATTCATTTGAGAAAATAGAAATCGTCAGCGTTTTTCCACAGGCCAAACAGGTCGAAGATCTGATTATTGAGCAGGCGGAGAAATTGGGTTATTCAGAAGAAGACATTTTTGCTCTGCGGCTGAGCCTGGAAGAGGCCCTGACTAATGCTATCCGGCATGGGAATGGTCAGGATCCGCAAAAAAAAGTGAAAATCCGCTATCGTGCCCAGCCCGAAGAGGTTGAGATTTATATTGCGGATGAGGGTAAGGGTTTTGATCCGTCGTTGGTGCCGGATCCAACAAGGGAAGATAAACTGGAGTGCCCATCGGGGCGAGGGATTATGCTAATGCGAGCCTATATGGATCTGTTGGAATACAACGTCAGAGGCAATGAAGTTCATCTGGTCAAACAAAGGCTTTCTTAATCGACGAGCAGTATGAGTAATCTGGAAATTTCGTACAGCGAATGTCAGAGAAATCTGGTGGTCAAGCTGGCCGGTGCGGCGGACATGTCGCAAGCCAATTTGTTGCGGAATCAGTTAGAAACTCTGGTAATGGGGGGAAAACGGAATTTAATTCTGGATTTGGAGGATTTGGAATTTATATGCAGTCTGGGATTGGGAGCCATGATCCACTTGCATACTCTGTGTCGGAAACTAGGCGGGAATCTGGGAATTTTGAATCCACAGCCGCAGGTACGAAAAGTGTTTAAAACGACCTGTCTTGATCAATTGTTTTTAATCGGAAATAACCAGGAAGAACTTGAACGGAAAAAGCAAGATCGCCAGGGAGAAAGTCTTTGAATATCCTACCTCCGCTATTCCCTTGTTCAGTAAAATGAGATAGTTTCTTTTTCCTACCGCAGCAAATAGGGCAACAGGAAATCAGTGAAGAAGCTCACGGATATGGTTGGAGATTTCCTCCATTCGGCTGGGAGGATATTGGATGGTGGGGGAATGCTGGATCAGATGGTCACCCTGGCAGCGGGGGATAATGTGCAGATGGGCATGTTCGACAACCTGACCGGCAGCCCGGCCGGTATTAACAAGAAGGTTGTACCCCTGAGCCTGTACGGTCTGGACCACCAAGGGGGCAATTTTGGCAAGGGCCTGAGCGAGAGCCGCTAAAACATCGGGAGGACAATCCTCAAACCGGGCAAAATGCTGTTTGGGAATCACCAAGCAATGGCCCTGACTAAAGGGATGTATATCCAGAAAAGCAAAAACCTGATCGTTCTCGAAGATTACAGAGGAGGGCACATCTCCCTTCACGATGCGACAAAAAATACAATTTTCAAGCATACACATGCCCCTTCCCCAAACAACAGGACATTATAACTGCTCATCCAAAGGATCGCATTGATTTCCAAAGACGAAACACAAACCGATTCGCTTTCGGGTGTTTACAGTTTTATTTTCCTTCGCCGGAAACCTCTACACCGGAATTCTCGGAAGACTCGGACCGACTCTCAGCCGTATCCGTCGGGGGATTCGTATTCTGCGAAGCGGATTCAGCCGCTTTAGCGGTTCGGGCATGCGCCACCTTTTTGTCTTCCACCAACTGCAAGAGAACAAGCTGACCGTTGTCGCCTACGCGCCGCAAAGGCAGATTAATAATCCGGGTATAACCGCCGGTTCGCTCGGTAAAACGAGGCCCGATCTCGGAGAAAAGCTTCTGAATAACGGTGGAAACTTTGACCGACTGGCCATCTTCTACTTTACAAATATCACGATCTCGTAAGAGAGAGATTGCTTGCCGGCGAGCAGCCAGACTGCCATCTTTCGCCAAGGTTATGAGCTTTTCGGCAAAAGGTTTAACAAACTTGGCTTTTTCTTTGGTAGTTGAGATGGCACCGTGTTCAAACAAAGATGCCGCTAGATTTCTTTTCAAGGCAACACGATGAGCACTCGTTCGTCCCAAGTGTCTGCCATAAACCTTATGTCGCATGGTTTCGTCCTTATCCTACTTGTGATGGTTATCAAAAACCATTCAATCCATTAGTTACCAAATAATCTTTGGAATATTCAACTGCCATAGCCAATGGTCAAGCCAATATCCGCTAATTTACGTTTTACTTCGCGCAAGCTGGTTTTTCCAAAGCTTCGCAGTGCCAGAAGTTCATTTTCCTGCATTCTGGCCAATTGCCCGACCGTTTCAATTTTTGCCATTTCCAGGCAGTTACTGGCCCGGACAGACAATTCGAGAGTCTGCAAAGGTAAATCGAGTTTCTTTTTAATCTCCTCATCGACAGCTTCTTCTGGAGCAGATTCCACTTCGACGGTTTTAGCCTCTTCGGCCTCTTCCTTCGCCAGTTCTTCTCCCAGCTCAAAATACTGTACAAGCGGCCCCAGGTGCTTGCGCAGGATTTTAGCGGATTCGACCAGGGCCATTTCGGGTTCGATGGTTCCATTGGTCCATATTTCCATGACCAGCCGATCATAATCAATGGACTGGCCCACGCGGGTTTGTTCGGTTTTATATCGAACTCGAACAACGGGAGAGAAGATCGCATCGACAGGAATAATCCCGATTTCTTTTTCCTGGACAGTCTCATCTTCCTTCATGGCAGGAACATAGCCTCGACCTTTTTCAACCTTCATCTCCATTTTGAATTCAATCGCATCCGTCAAAGTGGCGATCACCTGATTGGTATTAACGACTCGAATAGCCGGATCAGCGACGATATCGGCAGCAGTAACCACTCCTTTTCTTTTTACAGAAATGGCCATGGTTTTGGGAAGATCCGACTCCATCTGTACAATGAGAGATTTGATATTGAGTACGATATCGGAAACATCTTCCACAACACCGGTAAGGGAAGTAAACTCATGTTCAGCCCCGGCAAGCTTAATTGAGGTGACCGCACTGCCTTCCAGAGAGGATAGAAGGATTCTCCGTAAGCTGTTGCCGACCGTAATGCCAAACCCGCGTTCAAAGGGTTCGATATAAAGTCGCCCATAGGTATTGGTAGATACACTGCGATCCAGTTCGACCTTAGCGGGCAACTCAAGCCCACGCCATCTTATACGCATTTTACGGCCTCCAAAATATAAACAACCACTCTCAGCCTATTGTCCATTCAAACGGCACCACACCGATCGAGGCCTGAAAATATACAACGACTTTCTGTTGGCTGTTTTTTGTCATAATCAATCTATTCAAAAATAAAATCCGGCAAATAAAATATATATTTTTATTTGGAGCAAAATTCGACGATCAACTGTTCTTCCACCGGGATCTGGACATGATCTCGATTGGGCAACGAAACGACCGTCCCTTCGGGAACCGCGGGATCGACATGCAGCCAATCCTGCAACGGAGCATTGGGGTCCAGTTCCAAACTAGCCTTGACCATTTTCAGGGTTTTCTCACCGGCTTTCAGGGTGATTTTATCACCGGCTCTTACTATATAGCTGGCAATATCTACCTTGTGATTGTTCACTTTCACATGTCCCTGGGCTATGATCTGACGGGCCTGGGACCGGGAAAGGGCGAAACGCATTTTGTAGATGACATTATCCAGCCGGCGTTCGAGCAGACAGAGCAAGGCTTCCCCGGTATTCCCGGGTTTTCGTTCGGCCTGTTTGAAACAGGAACGGAATTGCCGTTCCAGAATTCCGTAATATCTTTTTACTTTTTGTTTTTCACGTAAACGAATTCCGTATTCGCTGGCCCTTCCTTTCCGCCAGGAATGGACTCCCGGCGGTTTATTCCGGGTCTGCTTTTCCATGGCGCATTTCGCGGTTTCACATCGAGTGGCTTTCAGCATAAGCTTGATGCCTTCTCTTCTACATAAACGGCAAGATGGACCTAAATTTCTGGCCATATTCTTAACTAACTCCTATAGGATTTTTATATCCGAATCATTACTTTCTGCTTAACCGCATACCGAACCATAACGGCTCTTACACCCTTCTTCGTTTTGCGGGCCGACAGCCATTATGGGGGATCTGCGTCACATCCTCGATAGAGGAGATTCGCATTCCGGCTGCCTGGAGCGCGGTTACGGCTGATTCGCGTCCACCACCGGCACCTTTGACGCGCACTTCCAATTCGACCACCCCAAATTTCTTGGCGGTGTTGGCACATTTTTCCGCAGCCCGCTGGGCGGCAAACGGTGTGCTTTTCCGGGATCCTTTAAATCCAATGGTTCCGGCGGAATCCCAGCATAACGTTTCGCCGTTAACATCTGTTATGGTTATCAAGGTATTATTGAATGTCGCCTTGATATGAGCGATTGCTTTACCGATGTTTCGGCGAATCTTTTTTTTACTTATTTTTTTGACCATTCATTTACCTCAAGAATCAGGAATTCATTATCCTATTACTAGTTGTGCTTATGCGTGCATTTCCTTAACACCCTTCTTTCCGGCGACGGTCTTCCGGGGTCCCTTTCTCGTACGGGCATTGCTCCGGGCAGACCTCGCCGATGCCGCAGACCCCGGTAGCAGCCAATATCACGCAGACGGGCGACATCCTGGCCCAGCTGGCGCCGGAGCTGTCCCTCCACGACATAATTCCGGTCAATGATACCGGCAATGCGGCTAATTTCATCATCGGTAAGTTCTTTGGCACGGATCGTTTCCGAGATTTGGGCTTCTTTGAGAATCTGTTTGGAAAGATATTTGCCTATACCATATATATATGTTAAGGAAATCCAAACGGGTTTCTCGTTGGGCACATCAATTCCAGCAATACGGGGCATGTTCTTTCCTCGCTATCTACCTTGACGCTGTTTATGTCGGGGATTGGTACAAATGACCCGGACAATACCACGTCGTTTGACTATTTTGCAATTTTCACAAATTCGTTTCACCGAGCTACGTACCTTCATGTTTCAGCAACCTCTACTGGTTATTCCTTATTTTCGTAAAGTGATCCGTCCTCTGGTAAGGTCATAGGGACTGACTTCCACGGTGACGGTATCACCCGGTAAGATTCTAATAAAATTCATTCTCATTTTTCCTGATACATGGGCCAGAATTTCATGCCCATTTTCCAAGGCCACCCGGAAGACCGCATTCGGCAGTGCTTCCAGGACTGTCGCATCGACTTTAATCGCATCTTTTTTGGCCATATCCAATTCCTTGCCGAAATCATGATTTCACGGTTCGGACTTTCTATCCATACATCCGCTACTCCGATTCGGTCAACACCTCGGCACCGCAATCCGTAATCGCCAAGGTATGTTCAAAGTGAGCCGACGGTTTATGATCCGCCGTTACGACGGTCCAGCCATCACTCAATACTTTGACGCGAGAGGTACCCATATTCACCATCGGTTCGACAGCCAGAATCATACCTTTTCGCAACATAAAATCATTTTGTAAAAGCTCGTCACTGACGAAATTCGGAATCTTAGGATCTTCGTGCATTTTTCGTCCAATGCCATGTCCAACATAGTCTCGAACTACAGAAAAACCGGTTCTTTCCGCATGGCTTTGCATTTTGCCAGCGATTTCGCTCCAATACCGTCCGGGCCTGCACTCGGTCACTGCAATATCCAGAACCTCGCGGGTAGTAATTACCAGTTTCTGGATTTCGGGCTGCACCTGGCCTATCATTACAGTGATCGCCGCATCACCGCAATATCCTTTGAGCCTGACTCCGCAGTCAATGCTGAGAATATCACCGAAACACAGCTTCCGCTGGCCGGGTATGCCGTGTACCAGTTCTTCATTAATGCTGGCACAAATGCTGGCGGGAAAAGCAAAACTCGCTTTTGGGTTTTTGACGCCCTTAAAAAGCGGATCTGCACCAGCTTCTTCGATCATTTGATCGCTTATTTCTGCCAGATGCGCTGTGGTTACACCAACAACCGATTCTTTTTCCAATCTTTTCAATATCCTGCCGACAATTCTGCCGGCATCACGAATCAAATCAATTTCTTTATCCGTTCGTATCGCAATCGCCATGTTACCACTACGTCTATGCCGTAAATCCATCCAATATACGAAACATGGATTCTGTTACATCGTCGATAGCAGCATTTCCATCGATGTTTTGCACCAGGTTTTGTTTACCGTAATACGAAATCAAAGGAGCCGTCTGCTGGTGATATGCCTGGATACGGTTCCGCACGACTTCTGCGGTATCATCCGGGCGCTGGACCAGGGGCTGGCCATCCTTATCGCAAACATTATCCTGCCGCGGCGGATTGAAAATTATATGGTACGCCGTGCCGCAACCAGGGCAGGTACGGCGCCCGGTCACTCGCTGTTCTAATCGGGTATCGTCCACCTCAAGATTTAAAACGATATTAATACCTTTATTCTGTTTTCGCAGGGCCTTATCGAGTTCTTCCGCCTGGCCCTGGGTACGAGGAAATCCATCCAGAATAAAACCTTTATCGGCAGCCTTAGTTAGTTCCTTCATCATCATGGAGACAATTAAATCATCAGGGACCAGTTTGCCGCTGTCCATATAGGATTGCGCCTGGCGGCCCAGTTCGGTACCTTCTTTTCGTTCCCGCCGTAAAATATCTCCGCTGGATAAATGGCACCAGTGATACCGATCCACCAATGCTTTGCACTGGGTACCCTTGCCGGCTCCGGGAGGTCCTAGAAAAACCAGAATCATGTATAGGCTCCCTTGATCCGGCTGCTGCCTTCCATGAAACCGGCATAATTTCTCATAATCAAGTTTGATTCGATTCTCTGGATCAAGTCCAGAGATACCGACACCACAATCAATAAACCCGTTCCTCCCAGGAAGGTGGCAATACTATAATCAATATCGAGCCAAACCATTACCAGAGTAGGAACCACGGCGATGATGGCCAGGAAGCCGGCACCAACATACGTAATTCGTCCCATGACTTTCTCGAGATACTCAGCCGTTCTCCGTCCGGGCCGCAGGCCGGGGATGAAGTGACCGTAGTCACGGAGATTGTTGGCCATTTCTTTCGGTTGGAACTGGACCGTCGTCCAGAAATAGGCGAAGAAGTAAATCATCAGAATATAGAGAAGATTATAAATATACGCATCATGACGAAATGCACTTTGCAGTTGATATAAGAAATCAGCATTCGGAAATACTTTGGAAAGCTGACTTAAAATCAAGGATGGGAAAAGCATTAAGGTCGATGCGAAAATAATCGGCATGACACCGCCGTGGTTAACACGCAAGGGCAGATACTGACGCTGGCCGCCATAGACTCTGCGCCCGCGCGTAATTTTGGAATGCTGAATCGGAATTCGCCGCTGGCCCTGGGTAATAAGAATGGCCCCGGCAACAACCGTTATAAAAGCCGCCACCAGAAAAGCAATTTTAGCAGGTCCCATTTCAGTGCTGGCGGAATCCACCGAAAAGTTGGCACGGCCAATAACCTGCCGAACCGCCCAAGGCATACGAGCCAGAATACCTGCCATAATGATCAGACTAATCCCGTTGCCCAAACCATACTCATCAATCTGCTCCCCCAGCCACATCAAAAAGATGGTGCCAGCCGTCATGCTCAGAATCCCCATCAGGAAAAACATCGTCCAATGATTTTCCACAATATCTTTATAAACAAAGCCGCTATTGGCCATATAAATCAACCAGAACCAGGCCTGAATGATACACAAGAGAACGGTGGCATACCGGGTATATTCCTGAATTTTTTTCCGACCGGTTTGCCCCTCTTTCTGGAGTTTTTCCAAGGCCGGAACTACGGTTGTCAGCAGTTGGAATATAATGGATGCGGAAATATAAGGCATAATCCCCAAACCGAATAAACTGCTATTGTCCATGGTCCCGCCGGTAAAAATCTGGAGATAATTGGCGATTCGGCTAAAGGGGCTGCTGGAGTCTTCGGAATTGGTCAGTTTCTGCATGGCGATCTGATCCACGCCTACCAGAGGTACATTGTATCCGATTCGATAGATACAGAGCATCATGACCGTAAATAAGATTTTTTTACGAAGCTCAGGAATTTTAAAGATATTAATAAATGTACCCAGCATATGAATCCTTGTCTTTTCAAGTACGGGACAAACCCGGAATCATTTTACCTCTTCCACCACACCTCCGGCACTGGTAATTTTTTGGGTTGCACTGCGGCTGAATTTATGGGCGACGACGGTCAAGCGACGATTTAATTCCCCGTCGCCGAGAATTTTTACTCGCTGATCACTGCGGCCAATCAAACCGGCCTGCCACAAAATTTTGGCATCGACGCGAGCACCTTCTTCAAATCCGTCCAGTTGGCTCACGTTGATTACAGAATAGCGGGTCGAAAAATTGGCATTGTTAAAACCCCGTTTGGGGATTCGGCGAAACAAAGGCATCTGCCCGCCTTCGGTAGTAACGGAAAGGTTGCAGCCGGCCCGGGCTTTTTGCCCTTTGTGGCCGCGTCCGGCGGTTTTGCCCAAGCCGCTGCCGCGACCGCGACCTGCCCGTCGTCTTGACTTATGTTTGCCGATTTGCGATGTAATCTCATGAATCATCATGATTAAATCTTCCTTATGCCTTTTGAATAGAAACGCCGCGAAGGCTTTCAATTTGTTTTTGGTTATACAGCTTCTGCAAAGCGTTGATGGTGGCCTTAACTACATTTTTCGCGCTGGAACTTCCATATACTTTGGTCAATACATTATGCACGCCCGCCAATTCGAGAACGGCACGGGCAGCGGAACCGGCGATAACACCGGTACCCTCGCTGGCCGGGACCAAAAGAACTTTGGTTGCACCATAGGAACCTTCCACCTGGTGGGGAATGCTGGTACCCAGAAGATTGACGGATATAATGTTCTTCCGGGCGTCCTTAATGGCCTTTTCCACCGAGGGGGGGACTTCATTGGCTTTTCCATAGCCAATACCCACCTGACCGCTTCGATTTCCTACAGCCACTAAGGCGGCAAAACTAAACCGACGTCCGCCTTTCACCACGGTGGAACAGCGGTAAATTTTGACCACCTGGTCCTCATACGGACTGGCCTCTTCAATTGTTCTACTTCTTGCAGCGGATGATTGTGCCACAGTTATCTCCAATATCTCTCTAGTAAAATTCCTAGAAAATCAAACCGGCTTTGCGGGCGGCTTCTGCCAATGCTTTGACTCTCCCGTGATATTTATACCCTTTGCGATCGAAACTGACTTGCCGGATTCCCACGGCCAGGGATTTGCGGGCGATGGCTTCGCCCACTTTGGAAGCGGCCTCTTTGTTTCCCCCGTATTTCAATTCTTCTTTTACCGCCGACTCCAAGGAATTGGCAGATACGAGGGTATTACCGGTTACATCATCAATTACCTGGGCATAGACATTGCGCAAGGAACGAAACACGGATAAACGGGGTCTATCCGCAATTCCGAGTAATTTTTTGCGTACCCGCCGCTTACGCCGATCGTGTTTAAATATTTTTTCTTTTTCCTTATTCATGCTTTCGATTCACCGTTTATCTAAAGTATAGAATGTAAAACTTACTTACGCACTTCCAAAGGCCTTGCCGACTTTCTTCTTCACCACTTCGTTCGCATAGCGGATGCCCTTGCCTTTGTAAGGCTCCGGCGGCTTTTTAGCGCGAATGGTGGCTGCAAAATTGCCAACAACACATTTATCGGATCCCGTAATACTAAACAGGGCCGGAACATCATTTCCACGGGTATTGGGCGTGGTTACATCGACTTTGATCCCTTTGGGAATAGAAAAATGAACCGGCCGGGCAAATCCAACCTGCAAAATGAGTTCTTCGCCCTGCACTTTGGCATTGTACCCGGTACCGTAAATCGCCATATCTTTTTTATATCCCTTGACTACACCATTGAGCATATTCGCAATCAGGGCCCGGGTGGTTCCATGCATAGCCCGTTCCTGCCGTTCGTCACCGGAGCGGGTTATTACAATTTCGGAATTGCCGGCATTGTAGGCGACTTCGATGGAATGGGCGATATCCAAACTCAGGGTTTCTTTTGAACCACTGATGGTTAAATGTTTGCCCTTTAGTTCCACTTTTACTCCGGCGGGCACTTTTATAGGTTTTTTACCAACTCGACTCATAGTAATTTCAATTCCAATTTCTTTGTCTGGTTCAACCGCTTTAATTTACTACGCACAATAATTCACCGCCAACCTGTTTCTGACGGCATTGATGATCCGACATTACACCCAGGCTAGTGCTGACCACGGCAATTCCCATGCCGCCCAGAACCACCGGCAAATCATCCTTTTTCCGGTACACCCGGCAGGATGGTTTGCTGCACCGGGTAATGGTGTGAATCACCTGCTCGCCGTACGGGCCGTATTTCAGGTCAATCCGCAGGGTATCCTGATTATTGCTGTTGGCAATCCGGTCAAAACCGGTGATATACCCCTCTTCCAGCAATACTTTGGCAATTCCTTCGCATATTTTGTTTGCTTTGATGTTCACCTGTACGGCATTAATACGAATCGCGTTACGAATTCGCGTAAGCATATCTGCTATCGGATCGGCATGACTCATAATACTTCACTACTCCAACGGTACGGCCTGCACAGCCTACACTTTTTTACCAACTAGCCTTGCGAACGCCCGGTATTTTCCCCTCATTGGCCAGGTTACGAAAACAAATACGACAGATCTGAAACTTGCGATACACAG
>JAKJEP010000610.1 GCA_022705365.1 Planctomycetota bacterium
CCTTCGTGCATCATCTATGATTTTTTGGTGCTCGCCCTTTTTTCCTCTGATAACAGGTGCTAAAAGCTGGACCCTGGTCCCAGATGGAAAGGCCATAATGGCATCGACCATCTGATCCACCGATTGTTCTTTAATTTCCCGGCCGCAGGAAGGACAATGGGGTATACCGATCCGGGCATAAAGCAGCCGGTAATAATCGTAGATTTCAGTTACTGTTCCTACGGTAGAACGGGGGTTCCGGTGGGTAGTTTTTTGCTCTATGGAAATTGCGGGTGAAAGCCCTTCGATATAATCCAGGTCCGGTTTATCCATTCTACCTAGAAACTGACGGGCATAGGCAGAAAGGCTTTCCACATAACGCCGCTGGCCCTCGGCAAAGATGGTATCAAAGGCCAGAGAACTTTTACCGGATCCTGAAAGCCCCGATATTACAATCAACTTATCCCGGGGTAGTTCAAGATCGATGTTCTTAAGGTTGTGTTCCCGGGCACCTTTTATTATCAATTTATCCATAACGAACTAAGAATACATGGACTTACCAAGCCTAACAAGCCCCAGAAAGATGTTAAAAAAATGGGCTTACTCCCGATTTCTCTTGACTTTTATTTCGTTTTTATGGTAAGGTTTGGCCATCGGGCGCTTAGCTCAGTTGGCTAGAGCGCCTCGCTTACACCGAGGATGTCGGGAGTTCGAGTCT
>JAKJEP010000611.1 GCA_022705365.1 Planctomycetota bacterium
TCGTTTGATCTGCGTCATTTGCGGGCTGTCTTGGAGCTGTATGCGGCGCCGCCGGTGTCTTTTTCGTACGCATGCAGCTTGCAGATCAGCCGCCGCTGTTTCCCGCAGCTGCGGAGTCATTCCCTGAACCGCGTCGCGGCGCATGTTGGGCATCATGTTTTTCGTCATCATAATGCCCTTGAGGACGCTGTCGCCTGCGCCAAGATTGTCGCCTGCACCGGCCTGCCCAGCGATTGTCTGCGGCAGTTCGTCTATGCTGGCGCGTCTCGGGGCGGCGGAAAAAGTCTGAAAAATTGTCTTGGCTGCTGATGCAGGCATGGTTTTTGCGTGAAGGAAGGGTATATTTGTCAAGATATAGATGTCTGGCCGTTGGTTGGCGACGGCTGTTTAGGCGGTCGTTGGGAATGAATGAAAAAGGAGTTTGTCATGGGTTATTTGATTGAAAGCGAGAGCCAGAAGCGTCTGGCAGCAGTGCGCGAACTTCTGCAAGTGCAGAACCTTGATCTGGCCCTGATTTACTATGACGAATTCAATATCGGCAATGGCTGGTACCTGACCGGCTGGTGCCCGCAGTTTGAGAGCGGGGCCGTCCTGGTTCCGCGACAGGGGACGCCGATGCTGCTTGGCGGGCCAGAAAGCGAACCGTTCGCCAAACTCGACAGCGCCATCACCGAAACCAGAAATTTCC
>JAKJEP010000612.1:0-261 GCA_022705365.1 Planctomycetota bacterium
GATGGCGATCATGCGCGAGGTCGCGGCGGACTTCAAAAATCCCGTGATGCTCTACTCCGTCGGCAAGGATTCGAGCGTGATGGTGCGGATTGCTCAAAAAGCCTTTCATCCGGGGCGGATTCCCTTTCCGCTGATGCATGTGGACACGGGCTACAAGTTTCCGGAGATGTACGCCTTTCGGGACGCCTTCTGCGACAAAATCGCCGCCACGCTGATTGTGGAGCGAAACGAAGAGAAGATCGCCTCGGGCTGCCATCCGCT
>JAKJEP010000612.1:351-665 GCA_022705365.1 Planctomycetota bacterium
GCGCGCCAAGGAACGGGTTTTTTCCCTGCGCGATGCGTTCGGTCAGTGGGACCCGAAAAATCAACGCCCTGAATTATGGGATCTATACAACACCCGTTTATCCGAAGGGGAAACCATGCGGGTGTTCCCCTTGAGCAATTGGACGGAAAAAGACATCTGGGAATACATCCGCCTGGAGGAAATCCCCATCGTGCCGATTTATTTCGCCCAGGAGCGCGAGGTGATCGTCCGCGACGGCATTCTGATTCCTTTGTATGACGGGGCGCAGGCCTCCGGGGGCAAGCCGGCCAAAGGCGACAAGATCCGCAAGATCG
>JAKJEP010000613.1:0-383 GCA_022705365.1 Planctomycetota bacterium
CCGTGTTGATGTCATATAGTTTTTCAATCTTCTCTGTGGCCGCTTCATACTTCTGATTCAGCGCCAGAAAATCCCGCTCTTTCTGTGCAACGACCAGTTGCCACTGTTCGTTGACTTTTTCGGTGTTGGCCAGTTGGGCCGCGGCTTTCTTTTCGATGATCAGGAACAGGGCAACAATTCCCCCGGTGCCAAGCCATGCCGAGACCAGTCGTATTATCAATTCCAGTGTCATGAGATTCAGGTTTTTAAAAAACCCTGCGCCGTATCACTACAACGCAGGGAGCGGACAAGAAAAGGAACAGGACAGGTTGGGAGTGATAACTTCATTTTATGCGGTCAGTGTGGCCAGGCCCATCATCTCTCCGGACTTTTCTCCGGTAGTC
>JAKJEP010000613.1:418-653 GCA_022705365.1 Planctomycetota bacterium
TTTCACGAATACTTTCGGGGCGGCAACAGAGGGAGCTTCATACTTGGCGTCGTAATCTGTTTTAAGTACAATGGCGGTTGTTACAGGGGTCTGAGGCTCTCCGACGACGGCAACTTTTGCGTAGGCGTCGCTGATACCGTTTGTCTGGGGAGCGGATGCCCTGACAACCAGTTTGAGGTTGGACACATCGGCGGGTATGCTGTCAAGGGTGATGGTGAAGGCGCTGGCGCTCAGG
>JAKJEP010000614.1:0-403 GCA_022705365.1 Planctomycetota bacterium
CTGGCTGAAGGCTCTTTCCATGCAAGGGTGGAAAAAATTCAGGGGGAGTAAAAAATCATGGCGAAAGAAAAGTTTGAAGACGCTTTGGAAAAACTGGAAAATATAGTAAGGGATATGGAGCGAGGGGACATGCCGCTGGATTCGGCGCTTAAGTCCTTCGAAGAAGGAATTCGGCTGATCCGCTTTTGTTCAGCAAAACTGGACGAGACCCAGCGCCGCGTCGAGCAGCTTCTGGAAAAAGAAAATTCGCTGCAGAAAAAAAACTTTCAGGATGAAGAAAACGATGAATAACGAGGATTTTCTTGAAGCGTATTTAAGTGACCGTCAGAAAATTGTGGATGAAGCTCTTCGGCGCTATCTTCCTGATGAAGGTGGTGTCCCACATGATTTGCACACCGCTATG
>JAKJEP010000614.1:413-651 GCA_022705365.1 Planctomycetota bacterium
GGAGGAAAAAGGATCCGGCCGATTCTCTGCCTGGCGGCGCTCGAGGCATGCGGCGGTGATCTTGCGCCAGCCATGCCGTTCGCCTGTGCACTGGAGTTGATCCATACCTATTCCCTGATTCATGACGATCTGCCGGCGATGGATAATGATGATTTTCGCCGGGGAAAACCAACCAGCCACAAGGTGTTCGGTGAAGCGTTGGCGATTCTGGCAGGGGATGCGCTTTTAACGGAAGCTT
>JAKJEP010000615.1:0-263 GCA_022705365.1 Planctomycetota bacterium
GAAGACCCTGGGTTTTACGCGGGCGCCGCGCATGAGCCGGTCGAGGTGTTCGGCCAGCATAAAGCCGACCTGCCGGCAGTTCAGCTGAATGCTGGAGAGGGTCGGGAACATGGCCTCGCAGATGAGTTCGTCGTTGTCCACGCCGAGCACCGCGACTTCGTCCGGCACGTCGATTTTCGCGCCGCTGCAGGCGTCGAGCACCTGCCGCCCCCTGCCGTCCATGGCCGCAAAGACCGCCGCGGGTTTCGGCAGCGCCTGGAGCC
>JAKJEP010000615.1:367-650 GCA_022705365.1 Planctomycetota bacterium
GGGTTCGGCGGAGGGTAGCAGGCGCAGGACAGCCCGGCCGCGGAGATCTCGTCCCTGAAGCCCTGCCCGCGCTCGCGCGACCAATACAGGTCATGCGAATCGCCGACGAAAGCGAAATGCGCGTAAGAGCGGTCGAGGAAAAAACGCGCGGCCACTTTCCCGACGGCGTAAGAATCGACGCGCGAACAGGGGCTTGCCGCGAGAGGGTAGGCGGGGCCGCACATGTCGGGGGACGGCTCGACGATGACCACCGGGACCCCTTCCGCGGCGATGAGCGCGGCCT
>JAKJEP010000616.1:0-250 GCA_022705365.1 Planctomycetota bacterium
ATGAGCGGGCCGCCCAAAGACGGAAGTCCCAGCCCCTATTTCGGCGAGTATCCACCTGATTTCTTCGACTTTATTATCATTGATGAATGTCATCGCGGCGGCGCGAATGACGAAAGCAACTGGCGCGGCATTCTGGAATACTTTGCCCCGGCTGTGCAACTCGGTATGACGGCCACACCCAAGCGTCAAGACAATATAGACACCTATGCCTATTTCGGCGATCCGGTTTATATCTATTCCCTGAAAGACG
>JAKJEP010000616.1:346-648 GCA_022705365.1 Planctomycetota bacterium
GCGAGGTTCAATTCGGGAAAATTTATCAAGAAACGGATTTCAACAAGATCATCGAAATCAAGGAGCGTGAACGATACAGAGTTAAATTGTTCATGAATATGATCGACCAGAAAGAAAAAACCTTGGTGTTTTGTGCCACGCAAATCCACGCACTGGCTGTGCGCGACCTCATTAACCAGATGAAGACAAGCAGCGATCCAAATTATTGCCATCGGGTAACGGCCAATGATGGTGAACTTGGAGAACAAAAACTGCGTGAATTTCAGGATAACGAAAAGACTATACCCACAATCCTGACAACT
>JAKJEP010000617.1:0-276 GCA_022705365.1 Planctomycetota bacterium
TGAGTGGTTGAAATACTTTCGGGCGAAATCACCGGAGATTCTCATGGGCAACAGATAGGGGGCGTTCAATCTCTACAGCCTGGGAAAAATAGCTCCGACTTTAGGTTTGTAAGTAATTGATGTAAAATGGTTTATACTTGTAAAATAACAACTTATGATGCTGGGCGAGCGCCAGGCGTAGCCCAACCGAGCGCCAGACGAGCGCAGCGATTGCGCGCTTGCGCTGCGCGCCCCGACGGTAAGGGTTGATCTCTATCTACTATCGTAACTACCAGG
>JAKJEP010000617.1:340-646 GCA_022705365.1 Planctomycetota bacterium
TTTTCCAATTTAATCCTTGAAATGATGTCGATTTTTGACTATATATAAATATATAACTTGTTCGCGTTGTTCGCGTTGTTCGCGTTGTTCGCCTTGGTTGTTTCAGATAATGCATAACAACTTCTACTGTTTCAAAAATGGATGAAAGGCTTTATGTGTGGTGTCCTGTTTGCAAAAAAGATTGGGGGCAAAGAAAGGAGGAGGGAATCGAATAATTAGGATTTTGGTAGCGTTTTAAGTTTAGGTGTATTTGTTGTTTTGTGTTTTTAAAATTTTTGGAGGAAATGAAAAATGAAGAAGTATGTT
>JAKJEP010000618.1 GCA_022705365.1 Planctomycetota bacterium
GGTTTATGACTCTGGTAAAAACCCTCCGGATCCTCAATCTTCTCGTCGTTCCTGGTCGTTACTTCCTGCCTTGCGGAAAGGCCGTTGTACCTGAAAGTCGCCTTGTATTCACCGTCCACGTAGGCAAGCGTATGCCAGTCGCCCAGAACCGTAAAATCATGGGCTGCCGGCCCCAGCAGATTGAAACCCAGACCGTAGGATTCCGCAGGCGACATCACGCCCAGAAGCGGCAGCAACGTCGCCGGAATGTCCAGATGGCTGGTCAGGGTATCCACCTTGCGCGGATCCATACCCGGCACCCAGAGCACGAGCGGCGTGAATTGTGTCCCCAATGACCATTTTCCATGAATTCCTCCCCATGGTCTCCGGTCAGGATCACGATCGTGGAATCCAGCAGTCCATGTTCTTCGAGATACTTGAGAACCCGTCCGTACTGGCTGTCCAGATGGTGGCAGGAATTGATATAGCGGTTTTTGATCCGGTCAATGTCTTCCTGTAAGTCCATGGTGGCATAGTTGAAGTTTTCCAGGTAGTCCTGGCGGATGATACTTTCAGGGGGGAAATAGTAGCGGGCGTGAGGAGACTCGAAAAACATGAAGGTCATAAACGGCTTCTGCCGGTCGCGTTTTTCGATAAATTCCAG
>JAKJEP010000619.1 GCA_022705365.1 Planctomycetota bacterium
GCCATTCTGCAGCAGGGCTTTGACAACAACTTGCAGCGGCCGTTTGATGTGAAGCGGATGATTCAGTGCATCGATGATACGCTGGCGATTATCCACTGAAGAAACAAATGAATAAGAGACAATAACGTGGCTTCCGGCTCAACACTGCTTGGAGGCAAAAACAGAAATGTTTTTTAAATAAGAGCAGTGTCTGAGATCCATTGGTTCAGGGTCGTCGTGATAACCTTACGGCGGCCTTTTTTTATGCGCAATCACCTTTGACGCCAGCGTCAAAAGCTCTTCGACCCCTTGTTATTGAGGAGTCTGAGCCGTTTTTGGATGTCCATATCGACTTTTGGCGGTTCAGTCACCTTTGATTATCGGACATCCCAAGGTGATTTAACTAATTGGCGACGATGTTGACCAGGCGGTTTTTGATGACGATTACCTTCTGGAGTTTTTTGCCGTCTATATGCGGTTTAACTTTATCGCTGTTTAAGGCCAGTTGCTTGATGGTTTCCTCGTCGCTGTCGGCGGAGAAGACAATCTTGTCGCGGACCTTGCCGTTGACCTGGACGGCCAGTTCCACTTCGGGATCCTGGGTGAGGTTTTCATCATAGGCGGGCCAGGGTTCATAGGTCAGGGTCTGATCATGCCCCAGCC
>JAKJEP010000061.1 GCA_022705365.1 Planctomycetota bacterium
TAAACTGGATATGGGGGATCGCAAGGAATTGGAAGCGGTGATTTTGCGCCAAGCCGAGCAGACCAAAATCGCCCTATCGGATACCTCGGTCGATGAGGTGGACATGACGGTGATTCATACCTTTTCGGGCCGGCCTCGGGTCTTGAAAACCACCTATACCCGAGATTGCACCTACTGCCTGCGGGGCAAGCCGGGAGCGTATGAAGGCCCCAATGAATCCTGCCTGGGATGTCTGCTGCTGGCTAACCAGTTCCATGAGTTGAGCCGCCAGACCATAGAACGGGCCTTGGAAAACGCCGCCGTCAAAGCTGGCTTGCGACGCGATCAAATAGTCAAGGTATTGGTTACCGGCGGGACCTCCCTAGTTCCGTGTGTTCAGAAAATTCTGCGAGATACATTCCATCAACGAGTCGACTGCCAAGATCCGTTTGAGGCCGTATCCCGCGGCGGCTGCAGAGGCATCATCATTCCGATCCTCCAGCATGACTATGCGATTGAAAGTTATAGCCCTCAGAAAAAAGAATATGAATTTAAACCTCTTTTTTCTGCCGGGCTGGACTATCCAACTCAGAAACCTTATCGGCTTTGGGTCAACGGCAGTTATGATAGTATGACTCGAATAGGATTGAAAATCTATGAATGTTCGCGAGTAAAAAAAAGACGATTGCATATCTCGTTGGTTGATGAACAGGGTGTTATTCGAGACGACAGCAGCCATGCGGAATACGACTCTGTCTATATCTGGTTGAATCCCGACAATCCGACATTTATTATTGCTGACCCGCCAATCAATCGACAGAGGGATCAAAAACGTTTTTTATGTTCCTTTAGCGTAGATTCCAGTCGACGCCTTCTGGTCACGGTGCTGGACAATCTCAAGGGCAAGACACTTTTACAGGATCATCCGGTGGTACGGTTATGAAAATATTAAGAAAGAAATCAGAAAAAAGGTCCATGGAGTTTTCGGAAATCCCGGTTTTATCGCCATGGGATTTTGTCAATTATGATTTGTCTGAAGTCTTAATTGAAAATAAAAAAGACGGCAGCATTCTATTGCTGATTCCTGGTGGGAAGTTTCTGGCTGGCGGTTCTGCGTTTGAGGTCGAGCTCTCTGCGTTTTATGCAGGATTGACGACGGTGACCAATGCCCAGTATGTCCGGTTTTTAAATGAAGTCAGGCCCGACAAGACAGATATGGAAAAGTGGATAGAACTTGACAGGAATTGTTTTGTACGAGCGAAATTTAGTGGTGGTTATGAGGCGTATGGGGATAAAGAAAAGCATCCTGTAGTTCAGGTAAGCTGGTATGGGGCCCAGGCGTATTGCAAATGGGCGGGCGGACGCTTACCCAGTGAGCTGGAGTGGGAGAAGGCATCCCGTTTTACGGATGGCAAGACGTACCCATGGGGTAAAGAATGGAACCAGTCCCTTTGCCGTAATGATAAGAATCACGGTACTGAAACGACCAGTCAGGTCTTTGGTTATCCCAAAGGCGTCAGTCCCTGGGGACTGTATCAGATGTCAGGGAATGTGTGGGAGTGGTGTCAGGATTGGTATGACGAAAGTGCTTACGAACGCTATAAGGTAGGGAATCTGAGAACTCCGGCCGGTGGCCAATACCGGGTCTTGCGCGGCGGTTCCTGGGACGACTACTGCGAGGAAGGCTTCCGCTGTGCCTACCGCCTCAAGCGCGGCCCGACATACCGCTTCGGCTGCTACGGCTTTCGTCTTTTCAGGTCTCTTACGCCTTGACCCTTTACCCATTTTAAATATTTAATCTGTCGCAAGCGGATCGAAAAATTTTGAACAGAACGAAAGGAATTGATAAATGGACTTCAAAGAAGAATGGACTGCATTGATGGCGGCCCAGGCGCCGCTGATCCAGTTGACGACATATGAGGAAGAGCGCGTTCTCAAAATACTCACAGAAATCCCTGCCGCCCGGGAGTTGGGGATTGTCAGTTGGGATATTGCCGATGGATTTTGTGTTCATCACCCTGGTCGTGAATCGTTTGTAATCAGAGATTGTACGACGGACACTATCCTGCCGTATCTGGCGGAAAAACTGCCGCGTGGCTATGTGGTATTATTCAAAGACTTCCATCACTGCTGGACCCAGAAACGCGGGTATATCACCCGAAAACTTCGGAATATGGCCGCTACTCTGCGGGCAAAGTCTCAGTATTTTATATTTGTTTTGCCTCCATTGCCAACTGATATGGACCTGCCGCGGGAATTAAAGAATGATGTCGTAGTGATGCATGTGCCGCTACCGGATCAAAAAGAATTCAGGCAGTTATTTGATGAGGTAACCTCGGGTCTGGACCGCAACAAGATGCCCCGGTCGGAACTGAAAGAAAAAATTCTTCAATCGGCTCTTGGCCTAACCACCAATCAGGCCCGGCTGGCGTTCTCGCGGGCTTGGGCTCAATATCACGAATTTGATGTTAAGAGCATTGAATTAATCACCTGGGCCAAACGACAGGTGATCCGTGAAAGCGGGGCGCTGGAATTTTGGCCGGCAGATATGGGGGAAGCGAATGTGGGCGGATTGGATTTGATGAAAGAATGGTTCCATGTTCGGGAATCTGCCTTCAAAGAGGAGGCCCGTAAAGCGGGGTTGCCATTTCCCAGGGGAGTGGCTCTGATCGGCGTGCCCGGCACCGGCAAGAGTCTGTCTGCAAAAATGTTGTCAGGACTATGGAAATTACCCCTTTTGCGGCTGGATGTTGGGACACTGTTTGAGTCTTTATTGGGAGAGAGCGAGCAGAACATGCGAAAAGCAATCATGCTGGCCGAAACCGTCAGCCCCTGCATCCTGTGGATTGATGAGATGGAAAAGGCCTTTGCCGGTTCCGGAGCCGGGGCGTTGAACAGCGGCGCGGCCACACGCGTGTTTGGCACATTTTTGACCTGGATGCAGGAGCATCGCAGTCCGGTTTTTGTTATGGCGACTGCCAATGATGTCGGTGCCTTACCACCGGAATTACTAACACGGTTTGACCGAACATTCTTCCTGGATTTGCCGAATGCGGCGGAACGGCAGGCGATTTTCAAAATTCATCTTGAATTGGCCGGCGAATCTTTTCCGGAGCGCAAGTATCGTTTGGGTGAATTGGTTCAAAAAACCAAGGATTATGTAGGACGAGAAATCGAACGGATTGTCCGTGAATCTCAGTTTGCGGCATTTGCCGATGGAAACCGGGAAATTAAAATGGAGGATCTGTTAAAGGCTATCGAGGAAACAGTTCCTTTGAGCAGGTCCCACAGCGAGGCCATCGAATTGCTGCGGAAATGGAAGACCGAAGGCCGGGCCTTCCCGGCATCCAGCCCGGAAAAGGGGCCTGGCTCAGGGAAAGAAGGTCGCGTCATCGAAACCATGTAAACCCTTATTGAATAGGAGAAAACTTTATGTCTCATTTTATCAGAATACAGACCCAGATTCGGGAAAAAGAACATCTGGTGCGAGCCCTAAACGATTTGCACTATCGCTTTCAGCAGGGGCAGGACCTTGTGATTCGCGGCTATCAGGGCAATCGCCAACGGGCGGAAATTGTGGTCCATACTGGTTCGCAGTATGACATCGGTTTTCAGCGCCGCAAAGAGAATTATGAAGTGGTTGCCGACTGGTGGGGAGTTGAAAATAACAGTCCAATCCGGCAGAAAAGCTTTCTTCAGCAGATCAATCGGCAATATGCCTATAACCTGATTCACGAACAGGCCAAAGAGCAGAATTTGATTGTGGAAGAAGAGCGAACTGTGGAAAACGGGGACGTAGTGATTATTCTTTCGGAACGCGGTTAACATACAAGAGGAGAAATTGTATATGAAAAAGATTAAAATTACACTTCATAAAGACGGCACTCAAAAAATCGAAGTGCTCGGCGCTGTCGGTGAAAGTTGCCTGGAGTTGACCCGCGCCCTGGAGCAGCGGATGGGCACTTCGATTGGACAGCGAGAGTTAAAACCGGAGTATCATCAAACAGAAACAGAACAGGAACGTGATCACGAGGTGGAACAATGAATCAGGCAACCACACTTCCAGAGCCGGTGGAACTGACCGATTTTCAGCGTCAGTTTCAGATCTATGTACGGGCAGGATATCCGATTCTATATCTGGTCACGGCGGAAGAAGATCGGGCCATCGAATTGATCTGCGGTGCTTTGGCCGCCGGCGGTGAGCTGGCCAAGCGGAAACCGCTGATCTGGTCTGTCTCCCGCGGGCTTTGTTCGGCCGATCACAAGGTCATTAATGCCAAATTGCAGGATCCATCCCATCTTTTGCCCGGGATTCTGGATTATCAAGAACCCGCTGTTTTTATCCTGGAGGATTTTCACAGTTTTATTGATGAACGCAGCCAGGGTGCCACTTTGTTTATGCGTCAGCTTCGGGATCTGGTCACCCCATTCAAAGCGGCTCGAAAGACGGTCGTGCTGCTGTCATCGGTCATGAAAATCCCCCCCGAACTGGAAAAAGATGTAACGGTCATGGATTTGGCGATGCCGGATGAGGCGGAACTGGCGGTGATCCTGGATGAGACGGTCAATGATGTCAAAGACAACCCCAAGGTAGAGATCAATCTGGCCGACGGCGGACGGGAAGCCATTGTCAAAAGTCTGCTGGGACTGACCCGGTCCGAGGCGGAAAACGCCTTGGCCAAAATCATTGTGACCAACAGCCGAATCGATCCAGCAGATATCCCGCTGCTGCTGGCGGAAAAAGAGCAGATTATCCGAAAATCTGGTGTCCTTGAGTTTTATTCCACCCCGGAACGGTTCGGCAGTATCGGCGGTATGGACGAACTTAAAAAATGGCTGCGGCAGCGAGCCAAGGCCTTTACTGAATCGGCACAGGCATTCGGCCTGCCTTATCCGAGGGGTTGCTGCTGGTGGGGGTCCCCGGCTGCGGCAAGAGTCTGTCGGCCAAAGCGGTCTCCTCGGAATGGAACATGCCGCTGTTGAAGTTTGACCTGGGCAAGGTCTTTGCTGGACTGGTGGGCCAGTCGGAGGAAAATATGCGGCATGCCCTGAAATTGGCCGAGGCCGTCGCGCCATGCATCCTCTGGATCGACGAGGTCGAAAAAGGGCTGGCCGGGTCTCGGGGGGACGGCGGAGACAGCGGCACCTCCACCCGCGTGTTTGGCACCCTGCTGACCTGGATGGAAGAAAACACAAAACCCGTCTTTACGATTGCCACCGCCAATGATATCGAAGGACTGCCTTCCGAATTGCTCCGCAAAGGGCGTTTTGACGAGATTTTCTTTGTGGACCTGCCTACCCCGCAGGAACGAGCCAATATTTTGGCCATTCATCTTGCCAAGCACCATCGCGATCCGCGGGATTTTGATTTGGGAAGCCATGTTCGTGCTACGGATGGATTTTCCGGCGCTGAACTGGAGCAGGTGGTGATTTCCGCGTTGTACGAGGCCTTTGCCCAGGGCGAATCCGTAGAACTGAATGACCGGCATCTGGCGACTTCGATTAGCAAGACCTTTCCCCTATCGACTACGATGGCAAGTAAAATCGCTCTGCTGCGTCAGGATGCCGGCAAAAAATGGCGGATTGCCTCCAGTAAAGAACCGGCGGAAGTGCCTGTTGAACAGGTGGAAATTGCCCGCGAAGAGTTACCCACCGTTCCCAAACGCAAACGGATTTTTGAGGTGTAAGAATCATGAACGATAAAGCTAGTCCGTTGGAGATGGCTCCCTCTGGATGCGACATTCTGATTGAGAACCCCCAGGACGGCAGCATTCTGGTGTTGATCCCTGGTGGGAAGTTCCTTGCCGGCGGCTTAGGTTTCGATGAAGGTGGCGAGATAGTTGAGGTCGAGCTTCCTGCGTTTTACGCAGGGCTAACGACGATAACGAATTACCAGTATAAAAAGTTTGTAGATGCAACAGGCCATCGTCCTCCGGACAAGGCGGATCCTGGAACGCCTGTATGGCAGGGAAAGACCTTTCCGGCAGAAAAAGCCAATCATCCGGTAGTCTGTGTTAATTGGGATGATGCACAAGCGTATTGCCAGTGGGCAGGTGGCCGTTTGCCTACAGAGTTGGAATGGGAGAAGGCGGCACGGTTTACGGATGGGAGAGAGTTTCCCTGGGGTAAGGACTGGAACCAGTCTCTTTGCCGTAATGATAAGAATAAAGGTAATGAAACGACCAGCGGCGTATTCAATTATCCTACAGGGGTCAGTCCCTGGGGTTTATATCAGATGTCCGGGAATGTGTTTGAGTGGTGTCAGGACTGGTATGACAGCGATGCGTACAATCGTTATAAGGCAGGGAATCTGACGTCTCCGGCCAATGTTGGTCTTGGCCGTGTTTTGCGCGGCGGCTCCTGGTACCTCAGCGACGAGGGCTTCTTCCGTTGTGCCTACCGCAACGGCAGCTACCCCCCGGCGGGCCGCTACGACCGCAGCGGCTTTCGTCTTTTCAGGTCTCTTACGCCCTGATTCTTTATACTTTGCTCCCTTATAAAACCAAAAAGAGATTCAGATACAATAAATGGATAACAAAACAAGCAAACTTGAAATTGCCCCATCGGGATGTGATATTCTGATCCAAAATGACAAAGACGGAAGTATTTTGGTCTTGATCCCAGGTGGGAAATTCCTAGCGGGCGGAAAGGAGGCAGATGAAGGCGGGAAAGTATTTGAAGTGGAACTGCCTGCGTTTTATGCCGGGATCACAGCCGTAACGAATGCTCAGTATGCTCAGTTTCTAAATTCAGTCAGGCCGGACAGGAGGGATCTTGAAAAATGGATATTATTAGACAGAGATTCATCCATTCTCTCCATCCAGATGGATTATAAAATAACTGACGAAAAAGAAACCCATCCTATTGTCCAAGTCAGTTGGCTCGGAGCCCAGGCCTATTGTCACTGGGCCGGCCTGCGCCTTCCGAATGAACTGGAGTGGGAAAAGGCGGCTCGGTTTATAGATGGCAGGGAGTATCCTTGGGGCGACAAATGGGATCAAACTTTTTGTCATAACGGCATAAATAGAAGTGAAGAACCGACCAGTCCGGTATTTAGTTATCCCAAAGGAACTTGTCCGTGGGGATTATATCAGATGACTGGCAATGTGTGGGAGTGGTGTCAAGATTGGTATGATCGCCATGCCTATGAAAGTCATAGGGCTGGTAAACCTGTACAATCAGCTAAGGGCAATCAACGTGTGGTGAGGGGAGGAGGATGGGATCGCGGTCATCGGACCCGTTTTCGCTGTGCTCATCGGAGTAGCCAGAATCCGAATGAGCGATATTTTAATTACAGTTTTCGTGTTTTCAAGGATGCTCCATAATGTCCCAGGAAGTTATTAATAAATACAAGGATTTATCGGAAGTCCGCGTCTTGTCGTCGTGGGATTGTGCTAATTTCGACTTAGCCGAGATCTTAATTGAAAACAAAAAAGACGGGAGCATCTTGGTGTTGATCCCTGGCGGCAAATTTCTGGCCGGCGATCCAAGTCTAACCACGGTAACGAATGTCCAATATGTCCGTTTTTTGAATGCGGCAAGGCCCGGGAAGGAAGAGTTAGAAAAATGGATACGGTTAGACAGGAATTGTTTTATTCGTACCTTACCGAAAAGTGGGTATGAAGCCTACGGCAATAAGCCCAATCATCCTGTTGTCCAGGTTAGCTGGTATGGAGCTCAGGCCTATTGCCAGTGGGCTGGGGGGTGTTTGCCGACGGAACTGGAATGGGAGAAGGCGGCCCGATTCACTGATGGAAGAATATATCCATGGGGCAATAGATGGAGTGTAGCCCTTTGCCGCAATACTAAGAGTAAAAGTCAAGATAAAACTCATTTGGTGTTTGATTACCCTAAAGGCGCAGGTCCATGGGGCTTGTATCAGATGTCCGGCAATGTGTGGGAGTGGTGTGCGGATTGGTATGACAGCGATGCCTATAACCGTTATAAGGCAGGGAATCTGACGCTGCCGGCCAGTGGTCGGGATCGTGTGCTTCGCGGTGGTAGCTGGATCAACAATGCTGATTATTGTCGTACGGCCTGCCGATATTACGACTATCCAACGAATCGCTACTATAGCTACGGTTTTCGTCTTTTCCTAAACTTATAGTTGTTCTTATAAGGTTTGATCTGATTGCAAAGACGATTGAGAATATTTGGTAATGATAACAGCCAATAAAAGGGAGACCACAGATGGTTAAAGAAGGCGGACCTTATCGAACAGGTCAACAGTTTGGCCCTTATATCCTTCAGGAATATCTTGGAAGCGGTGCCTATAAGAGCGTTTACAAGGCCTTCCGGCAAACACCATTTCCAGACGGCATCCAAACGATAGCCCTGGGTTTTCCGCATCAGCAGGATGAAGACGGCATCAACGAATTGAAAAAAGAACTGATGATCAGCGGTCGACTGGTTCATCCCAATATCCTTCGGATCTATGGGATCGAAGAATACGAGGGGATTGGTTTTATGGTGATGGAATACCTGGAGGGGGAGACGCTTCGAAGCCGGATGAAGCGGACAGGCCCGCTGCCACCTCAGGAGGCGCTGCGATACATCGGCCTGGTGGCCGAAGCATTGGCCTATGCCCATTCTGCCCGCATCCTGCATCGCGATATCAAGCCGGAAAATATATTTATTACGCCCAACGGAACCCCCAAACTGCTGGATTTCGGGATTGCCCGCATTCTACAGCATACCAATTCAATTGCCACGACCCGTGTGGGTACATTTGCCTACATGGCCCCCGAACAATTCCATGGAGCCGCCGGAACAAATGCCGACCTCTGGTCGTTGGGGATCACCTTCCATGAAGTGCTCGTCGGCAAGCGTCCGTTTACCGGTGAGACCGGTGAGATGATGCATCGAATCCTGCATACGCCGCTGGACGAAAAATCGCTGCAGCAAGCCGGCGTGGATCACCGAATTATCCGGGTATTGCGAAAGAGTCTCAACAAAGACCCGAAACTGCGATATTCCAGTGCTGAAGAATTGGCCGATGAACTCGAATTGGTGGCCCGCAGGGTTCGGCTGGTCGAAGACGATGAGGGGCGGCTGGAAGTCATAATCCGCGCCAGTTTTCCCTTGATTTATGTCCTCAGCGTGGAAGAGCAGCGGGTCTTGGACACCATCCGACGAATTGCCGAACACCTCGGAGCCGAACGTCAGAACAACCGGCCGGTCTATATCTGGAGCGGCTCTCGAGGACTTCGGGATAGCGACGATAAACTCGTTAACAGCCAGACATTACGAGAACCTACAGCGGCGCTGCTGCACGTCATTGATAATCCGCAGGATGCCATCTATGTATTCCTTGATATGCATCGACATTTTACGCCGGTCACAACTCGTCTGATTCGGGACACGGCCAGAGCGGTCCGTACATCGCGCAAGTCGGTGATTTTTGTTGCTCCCCAATATCAGCTGCCCTTGGAACTGGAAAAAGAGGTGACACTGGCAGTCTTCAGTTTGCCCGACAAACAGCAATTGACAGCGATGCTGAAGCGGGTTGTTGACGATTTATCATTGTCCGGGTTTCAGGTGAACCTGATCGATGAGGATCGGCTGTCTTTGGTCAACGCCCTGTGTGGTCTGACATTGAACGAGGCGGAACGATCAGTTCGACAGGTGGCCTGTGCTTCCAATGGACTGTCTGCCGAGTCAGTTCGCCAAGTGGCCCATACCAAAAGTCAGATCATCCGCAAATCAGGCATTTTAGAATACTACGAGAAATATGAGTCTATGACCGATATCGGAGGACTTGAAAACCTTCGTGAGTGGTTCAGTCAGCGATATCCGGTTTTTTCGCAGACGGCGCGATATGCGGGTCTGCCCATCCCCAAGGGAGTCCTGTTGGTCGGCGTACCCGGCTGCGGCAAGAGTTTGTCAGCCCGGGCTTTGGCTGGCGCCTGGGGTGTGCCGCTGTTGCGTCTGGATATTGGCCGAATATTCGGCTCGATTGTCGGCCAGTCCGAATACAACCTTCGTCTGGCAATCCAGACGGCCGAAGCGGTCAGCCCGTGTATCCTCTGGATCGATGAGATCGAAAAAGGGTTTGCCGGGTCCAGCGGCCATGTGGCGGCTCGCGTTTTTGGAACGTTTCTAAACTGGCTGCAGGACAAACAAAGTCCTGTGTTTGTGGTAGCCACAGCCAATGATATCTCTCGCCTGCCGCCTGAACTGCTCCGTAAGGGACGGTTTGACGAGATCTTTTTTGTGGGGCTGCCCGGTCTGCGTGAACGTGAAGAAATATTCAAGATCCATCTGCGAAAGCGCCGCCGAGACAGCACTCATTTCGACATTCCGCGTTTGGCAGCTGCAGCAAAGGATTTTTCCGGGGCGGAAATCGAGCAATCCATCAAGGATGGGCTATTTGGGGCCTATGATGACGGGGCCAGGGAGGTACAAAGTGAGGATATCCTGTCAGCCCTTCAACGTACCTCGCCTTTGTCTCGCACTCGGGGACGAGAAATCGCTGCGCTGGTTGAATGGGCCAGACTCAATGCGCGAACGGCAAGTATAAATGTGGAGAAATCAGCATCATGATTAATAAAAATCAAGATTCAAAAAGTACAGCGGACACAGAGACCAGCCGGGCGATTATTGTACGCCTTTCGATTGCAACCCATAAAGCGCTGCGAATCCGTGTGGCTGAGGAGGATACTTCAATACAAAAGTGGGTGGAGCAGTTAATTGAAACCCAATTGGGTTTGACCAGGAAAAAGGACTAAAAGATGTCAGACTCAGATGCAGTATCCTATTCTGAAGTGCCGGTATTATTGCCGTCTGATTTTGATTTAAGGGAATTATTAGATACAAACTTTATTATCGAGAACGCCCAGGACGGCAGTTTATTGGTGTTGATCCCTGGCGGCAAGTTTCTGGCTGGCGCTCCGCCGTTTAAGGTGGAGTTGCCGCCGTTTTATGCGGGATTGACGACTGTGACTAATGCTCAGTATAAGCATTTTGTGGATGCGACTGGTCATCGTTCTCCGGATCAGGGAGATTGGAAGACACCAGTCTGGCATGGAAAGACCTTTGCCAAAGAGAAGGCCCATCATCCGGTAGTGGGTGTGAGTTGGGATGATGCCCAGGCCTATTGCAAGTGGGCTGGATTACGTTTACCGATGGAGTTAGAATGGGAGAAGGCGGCGCGGTTTACGGATGGGAGAGAGTTTCCTTGGGGAAAAGACTGGGATAAATCTCTTTGCCGCAATGATAAGAATAAAGGTAGAGAGAGAACCGTTTCGATTTTTGATTACCCTAAAGGAGTCAGCCCTTGGGGCTTGTATCAGATGTCGGGAAATGTGTGGGAATGGTGCGAGGATTGGTATGACAACGATGCCTATCAACGCTATAAGACAGGTAATTTAAAATCACCGGCATGTGGCCAATGCCATGTGATTCGCGGCGGTTCTGGGCGCAGCAATAGCGGGAACCTCTTTCATTGCTCCTATCGTAACTTCGAAAGACCGGGCAGCCGTGACCGTTACCTTAGTTTTCGCCTTTTCAGGTCTTTCAATCAGTGATTTTATATAAGAGGTATAAGGGATCCTTAAATAGTATGTGGAGTTGGATAAAAGCGAATAATGGACAGACCAAGCACACTTGAGATACTACCGATCGCATGCGATATACTCATCGAAAATGAAATAGATGGTAGTATCTTAATTTTAATTCCCGGTGGTAAATTTTTCGTCGGAGGAAAAGAATTCGACGAAGGAGGCAAGAAATTTGTCGTGGAACTGCCTGCTTTTTACGCTGGAATTACGACGGTAACCAATGCTCAATACAAGCGGTTTGTAAATGCGACAGATCATCGTCCACCGGATCAGTCAGACTGGAATTTGCCGCGATTATCACAGCATCCCGTTGTACAGGTCAGTTGGGAAGATGCTCAATCTTATTGTAAATGGGCTGGACTGCGCTTGCCGAGCGAGTTGGAGTGGGAAAAAGCGGCCCGCTATACGGATGGAAGAGAATATCCTTGGGGCAATAATTGGAACCATACTTTATGCCATAATACGATTAAAAAAAGAAAGAAAAACACATGCTTCGTTTTTGATTACCCAAAAGGTGTCAGTGCGTGGGGGGGGTATCATATGTCAGGAAATGTATGGGAATGGTGTGAAGATTGGTATGATGATAATATCTACCAGCATTATAAAAAAGGTGATCCTGATCCGCCTATAGAAGGAAAATATCGTGTCGTACGCGGGAATTCTTGGGGCGGCCGTAGCCAGAACTCCTTTCGGTGTGCCATCCGGGGCTATGTCAAGCCTGATCATCGGCTTAACGATTGCGGCTTTCGTGTTTTTAGATCTCTAACACTCTAATTCTTTAGTCCTTGACTTTTACGAAATCAAAAATAGATTTGGATAAAATAAATGGATGATAAAAGAAGCATACTTGAAATTACTCCACGTGGATGTGACATCCTGATCGAGAATGATAAAGACGGCAGTGTTTTGGTGTTGATACCGGGCGGTAAGATTTTAGCTGGGGGGTCGGGTTCAGATGAAAGAGGTAAGGTATTTGAAGTCCATCTGCCTGCGTTTTATGCCGGGATAACGACCGTGACGAATGCCCAGTATAAGAAGTTTGTGGATGCGACGAGTCATCGTCCTCCCGACAAGGCGGATTATGGAACTCCCGTTTGGCAGGGTAAGACGTTTCCGGCGGATAAAGCCAACCATCCGGTAGTGTGTGTGAGTTGGGATGATGCCCATGCGTATTGCCAATGGGCCGGATTACGCTTGCCGACAGAACTGGAATGGGAAAAGGCGGCCCGGTTTACAGATGGCAGAGAGTATCCGTGGGGTAAAGAATGGAAAGAATCTCTTTGTCGTAATGAGATGAATAAAAATAACGAAACTACTAGCAGCGTGTTTAACTATCCCAGAGGAATCAGCCCGTGTGGATTATATCAAATGTCGGGCAATGTGTGGGAATGGTGCAGCGATTGGTATAGTGACTATGAAACATCAACACAAATCAATCCTATTGGAATTGATAT
>JAKJEP010000620.1 GCA_022705365.1 Planctomycetota bacterium
ATGGTATAATTACCTTAACCCGACCAGATGTCCGGTGTACGACCAGCCACCACCCTGCCGGCTGTCGCAGGCTCCCCGCCTGCCGCCGGACATCACCCTTTATATATTCTTCACAAGTATTGTATTCGCAATAGGTTATAAATAAACTGCGTGTCTATTTAGCTATTTGGCAAGATAGGCAAACCACTGAATACCAATTAAAATAGATAAACGGTTGACAGGCAGGAGCATTTATAGAAAATCAGGGCTTGGAATCCCGGAAGTTCTTGGAAAATATCGAAATTATTGAAATAGGGATATTCGTGGGAAAAGAGGCACAGGCACGGATCAAGATCAATAAGCTGCTGGAAGAGGCGGGCTGGCGGTTTTTCCCCGATGCCAACGGCCCGGCCAATATCCGCCTGGAAACCCACGTCAAGATCACACAGCATCAACTGGACGCCCTCGGCAATGACTTCGAGAAGACCCGAAACGGCTTCATCGATTTTCTGCTGCTGGACGACCGGGGCTTTCCGGTGGCGGTTCTGGAGGCCAAACGGCAGGAAAAGGAACCGCTCGACGGCAAGGAACAGGCCCGCACCTATGCCGCCGGCAGCGGTGTCCGGTTTGTCATCCTCTCCAACGGGGAATATCATTATTT
>JAKJEP010000621.1 GCA_022705365.1 Planctomycetota bacterium
CCAGCGGATAAAGCTCTGCATACCATCTTTTCGCATCTCCTAATATGCGTCACCATATTCCATTCCCCCGCCCGCCTGTCATTCCCGCGCAGGCAAGAATCCATCTTCTCTTCCTCTGTTCTCACACCATGTCTCATATATCGGCCAACCACCCGATGGTCATTCCTGCGAAAGCAGGAATCCAGGTTTATCTTCTTTTTTGTAATTTGTAATTCGGACTTCGTAATCCCCTCCATCCCTGCCATCGTTCCGCCTCCTCCGTTTGTTTTTACGCCTCTATTGCAATAAACTACCCCGCCTACCTGTCCAGGACGGTTTTGAGTGCGGCCTCGTTCAGATCACGCGCAAGAATTTCCCCTTCCGGGCCGATGAGGATATACTGGGGCGCCCCGGCAATTTTATAATCCGTGGCGATTTGTGATTTAGTGCCAATCCGCGCCTGCGGCCAGGTCAGATCGTACTGACGAATTAATTGTATGAGCCGGCCTTCCGATTCGTCCATGCTCAGGCCAATCATTTCAAATTGGTCGAATTTCCGCATTTCCTCGTAAAACTTTTTCATATTCGGCAGCTTATGCACACAGGGCCGGCACCAGGTCGCCCAGAAATACAGCAGCACCACCTTGCCGCGATAA
>JAKJEP010000622.1 GCA_022705365.1 Planctomycetota bacterium
CGCCTGGGCCAGTTGCACCAGCCCTTCCGGACTGAGCAGCATCACCAACGCCAGGAACAGACAGATGCCCCGCTGTGAAATACATCCTTTCGCCAGGGCCGGCTGGCAATATGCAACTTCTACATCGAAAGCTCCGACAGCTTCATTGCTTCCACTGCCGTTCCGATTGCTACCGGCTGGAACAACCCGTTGCCGGACGGGTCTGTCTCCCGCTGAAAACCATCGCCTTTTCACGGCGCACATTTACTTGGGAAAGAGCATATTACTATAATTCACAATGTACTCTTTTTTTACTCCTTCCTTTTTTTCACTCTATGCTTTTTCCATAAATGCATCAAGAAACCAAATCCAAAAATGCCAATAATACATACCACAACCCCCAGAATTCCACCCAATAAATACCCGTACCAACTTCCAACGATTCGGTTGCCAAATCTACCACCTTCGATTACGCACACAACTAGAGCTATGATACAGAGCATTTCTATGAGAGTTGCTCCCTTTGCAACTCGTCTTTGTAATATTTGATTGACTCCGTAAAACGCATTCATAAGTAACTCCTAATTTTTAATAATATTCGGATCCATTGGTTGCTCCAAGTCCGTAAAGAGTTGTTTTATATCAT
>JAKJEP010000623.1 GCA_022705365.1 Planctomycetota bacterium
TCTTCTCTTCCGTTCTGAGTTCAACCTTTAGGTTGTCTTTTCTAATCCACCATTCCCATATCGGGTGCCACCTTCCCGCTGCAAGCGGGGAGGTGTTCTCCTATCTATCAATATCATCATGTCACTCATATACCACTCCATCGCCCGCCTGTCATTTCGACCGAAGCCGAAGGCGAAGCGGAGAAATCTATTTAAATCTACCATCGCCGTAGGCGATACCTCTGTCATTCCCGCGCAGGCGGGAATCCATCTTCTCTTTCGTTTTGAGTTCAACCTTCAGGTTGCCTCTTATTCTATTTTTCTCAAATCTCAAATTTCAAATTCTTCTATTCTTTTATTTTCCCTTTTACATTCCACCCAGCGCCCAACGGAAGCGTCATATTTCCACTCGCGCCCGCGTCGTAGTGGTCCAGGCTCTGCCTGGGTCATTCCTGCGAAAGCAGGAATCCAGGTTTCTCTTCCATTCCATATACCCGTTTTCACCTCGATCAGAAACGGTCGATACTAATAACCATTCCCTCGTCCGTCGGTCATTCCTGCGCAAGCAGGAATCCAGATTTCTCTTCTATAATTCATAATTCGCACTTCGTAATTTCTTCCCATCTTCTCCTTTTTCTTGTCAC
>JAKJEP010000624.1 GCA_022705365.1 Planctomycetota bacterium
GAACGCCGGGGCCAGATCCCGGATCGCCGGCTGATTGATGAGCGCCCCCAGGTGGTCCATGAGCGGAAGCGGATCGGCGACTGGGAAGGAGATACGGTGGAAGGGAGCAAGGGCAGCGGATTTCTGGTGACACAGGTGGATCGCAAAAGCCGCTATACCGAGGCCGTGAAGGTGAAGGACAAATCGGCCGAGACCGTAACCCGGGCTACGCTGCGAAGGATGAAGAAGCTGCCGGCGGAGAAAGTCAGGACCATGACGTTTGATAACGGCAAGGAGTTTGCGGGTTTTAAGGAATTGGAACGTGGATTGGAGATGCGGAGTTATTTTGCCCATCCGTATCACAGCTGGGAACGGGGCACCAATGAAAACACCAACGGCCTGCTGCGCCAGTTTTTTCCCAAGGGCATGGATTTCCGTACGGTACACCAAAGAGAGGTTGACATGGCCCTGGACTTATTGAATAATCGACCGCGTAAATGTTTGCACTATCGGACCCCGGCCGAGGTCTTCTGGAGTAAACCCAGGTGTTGCGCTTCAGATTGAAATTTGTAAACCCTTTCGCCGCCCGTTCGGCTCCCAGCCGGTGTACCATCCGGGCAAAATAATGGCGATCAATCAAAG
>JAKJEP010000625.1 GCA_022705365.1 Planctomycetota bacterium
GGGGCGTGATGACAGCTTCGATCTTGTCCGGATCGAGGTTGAAGGTGCGGGGGTCGATATCCGCGAAGCGGGGTTTGGCGCCGTTGCGCCAGATGGAGGAGGCGGTGGCAAAGAATGTGAAGGGGGTGGTAATCACCTCATCGCCGGGGCCAATCCCCAGGGCTTGCACAGCCAAGACCAGGGCGTCAGTCCCGGAAGCGCAGCCGATGGCATGGCGAACGCCCAGATAGGCGGCCATTTTCTCTTCCAGTTCCTTCACCTGGTGATATAGTTGTTTTCCTCCAGAACCTTATCCATGGCCTCCCGAACACGGGGCAGCAGGGGTTCATATTGTGCTTTGAGGTCCAGCATTGGTACTTTCAAAATTCAGCTCCTTAATGTGTGAGGGTACGCACGCCCAGGAAAATGGTGATCACCTGAGTGGCAATCAGCATTATGTCCTTGAAGCGATTCCAGGTATTATAAGTGTCTTGTTCAGAAACATATATAGTATCGCCGGGATCGAGGGTCAGCTTTTTACTGGGCTTCACCCAGTTGCCGCTAGCCGCACTAATGATTCGGGTTCCGTTCCAGCGTTTGTTGTTGGTATAGCCGCCTGCGAGGGCGATGTAATACTCATA
>JAKJEP010000626.1:0-332 GCA_022705365.1 Planctomycetota bacterium
CGGGACCAGTTCTCCGGGATGAAGGCGTCCCTTCCAGGTTCTCCCTCATTAAAGGAGCAGGACATTATCGGGGGGATTTGTTGGACCGGGGAAGGAGCGGAGCCTTCAGGAAATTATTGATTCTTCTTTTCCTGTTTCAGTTTTCGCTTTTCCTTCAGATTATGCTGGGCCTTTTTCTTTTGTTCTTTTTTGCCTTTATCCTTGGCAGCCATAGTTGTTTTCCTTTCGCAAACGAGGTAAAACGTTGTAAAAACAATCCATTTCAAAACGGCAGCGACAGAGCATTTCCACCTATATATCCGGTTCCTGCTGCTTTTTCAATATTAATCTAC
>JAKJEP010000626.1:342-618 GCA_022705365.1 Planctomycetota bacterium
GACGTACCGGCGCGGGGATGGCAGGCAGGGCCATGATGGCCGCGGCACGATGGAAGACCACCTCCCTGCCTACGGCAGGAAGGTGGGGCCGAGAGGCCCTTTTAACGACGCGAGGATGGAATGAACTATGACGCTTCCGCTGGGCGCTGCAACCAACAATTCGGGTGATGAGTAGATACACAGAAAACATGGTATAGTAATAAAGAATAAGACAACCTGAAGGTTGAACTCAGAACGGGAAAGATCATGTGGGAGAGGGGGGGGAAGCGGGGGAGG
>JAKJEP010000627.1 GCA_022705365.1 Planctomycetota bacterium
CATATCGGCGTACTCGGTGTAATCACCGATAGCCCAGCCGTTCTGGCCGTTGTAGCCTTCCGCCCACCAACCATCCAGCACGGAGAAGTTCAGCGTGCCGTTCAGCGCGGCCTTTTCGCCGCTGGTGCCAGAAGCCTCGCGCGGGCGGCGGGGAGTATTCAGCCAGACGTCCACGCCCTGCACCAGATAACGCGCCATGTCCATGTCATAATCGTCCAAAAAGACCAGCCGGCCGCCAAAACGCGCGTCCTTGACATGCCGGTAAACTTCCTGGATGAGAAGCTTGCCGGGCTCGTCAGCAGGGTGCGCTTTGCCCGCGAAGATTATTTGCACGGGTTTGCGTTCGTTACAGACAATGCGCTGCAGGCGTTCCACATCTCTGAAGAGCAGATTCGCGCGCTTATAGGTAGCAAAACGGCGGGCAAAACCAATGGTAAGCGCGTACGGGTTCAGCAGCACGCCGCTGGCGACGGTCTGCACAGGGTGCACCACAGTCGTTTTCCACTGCGCGCGCGCCCGGCTGACCATATACGCGACCAGTTTTCGTTTGAGGTGCTGGCGGACGCGCCAAATCTCCTCGTCCGGAATCTCATCAATCCGCTTCCACAGCTCCGGG
>JAKJEP010000628.1:0-271 GCA_022705365.1 Planctomycetota bacterium
CTTCTACGTTAAAGAACGGCAGCGACTCAACGGACGACATACCCCAGGGGTGGACGCCAAATGAGTAAATGCGGCGTCTTGATCCTGGCGGCAGGGCGTCGTCCGCCGGTTGAAAATCTTCGATTTTGTGGTTGCTGCCCTTGGCGTGGTGTAAGACAAACTCGCCTTCGCTGGTGCGAGTCAGCGACACGTCCAAAGCCTGCACGTCCTCGAGGATTGGCGTATCCGCGGTGCCGCCGTTTGTAAAGTGAACCACCCACTCAACGGCGGG
>JAKJEP010000628.1:375-609 GCA_022705365.1 Planctomycetota bacterium
ACGGCCGATTCGGCATAGAAATGGTCAAGTACCCATTGGTTGGATGCGGACATCTCCTGGTTGGTGGCGATTTTCTTGAATTGGGGGATATAAGACTCTTCCCCCGGATGCAGTTCCGTGTTGACCTTGTTGTCGGCAGGTGATTCTTGCAACGAGGGCTGTCCTTCGGCGGAATATACACTCGTAGGAGTCACAAAGCCTCCCATCGCAATGATAAAGATCACAGATGCCAGA
>JAKJEP010000629.1 GCA_022705365.1 Planctomycetota bacterium
CATCTGGCTGCTTTTAATGATTGTTGGCGTAGGTGCCGCTGCCATGTCCGGCCAATAAAGACGCTAGCGTAAAAAACTTGTCGTCCCTTTGTTTTAGAAGCCAGAGCCGTTTTTGGAAGTCAATATCGACTTTTGGCGGTTTCGTCAAATTTTCCCGCTTATTTACGAATCTTCCTTGGCGCAACCGATGGAATTCAGTAGTCTATCGCTGGTTCGCTATCTAAAGTCTTTTATTGGACAGGTTTTGTGATACTTTTCAGAATGGAAAGGCTTAGGCCATTCCTTAAAGGAGAATTTGTATGACTGGTACACCCTATCCGCCTGCTGCCCCCGCTCCCCAGATGTTAAAACCACACCGTGGTACTGCCGTTCTGGTGCTGGGAATTTTAGGCCTGGTTGTCTGTGTGATCTGCGGAATTATTGCCTGGGTTATGGGAAAGAATGATCTGCGGGAAATGGACGCCGGCATCATGGACCCTTCTGGTCGCGGTATCACTAACGCCGGTCGAATCTGCGGCATGGTAAGCGTCATTTTGGCCTGTGTAAGCCTTGTTGTCTGGTTGCTATTGTTACTGATGAAAGGATAATGGGTGCTGGTACCGCTGCC
>JAKJEP010000062.1:0-354 GCA_022705365.1 Planctomycetota bacterium
TGGGCAATCCCCATAAAAAAATCGCCTCCGTTCACATCGCCGGCACCAAGGGCAAGGGTTCCACCTGCACCATGCTGGCCACCATGCTCCATGCCAACGGCTACAAAGTCGGCCTCTACACCTCTCCCCACGTCCTGAACCTGCGGGAGCGGATTTGCGTCAACAGCTCTATGATCAGCGAAGCCGCCATGGTCCGGCATGTCCGCAAGATTGCCCCCGCCGTTCATAAAATGGTGGACGATCCCCCTACGTTTTTCGAAATTCTGACCGCCATCGCTTTCCTCCATTTTGTCAGCGAAAAGATTCACATCGCCGTCATCGAGACCGGCCTGGGCGGGCGGCTGGACAGCACCA
>JAKJEP010000062.1:421-12913 GCA_022705365.1 Planctomycetota bacterium
GCCTGAGCATCGACCATCAGCACCAGCTCGGCACCTCGATTTCCCAGATCGCCAGGGAAAAAGCCGGCATCTTCAAGGCCGGCGTTCCCGCCGTTTCAGTCCTCCAGGACGTCGAGGCCATGAAGGTCTTGCGCCGCGAGGCCAATCTGGTCGGCGCCCCCCTGCGGTTTACCGGCAAGGACATCGACTTTTCCTATCGCTTCGAGTCCTCCCGCTCGCTGGGCCCCCATAACCGCGTCTGTCTGAGCACGTCCACCACCCGCTTTGAGCACCTCCCGGTCCCCCTGCTGGGCGAGCATCAGGCGATTAATTGCGGCCTGGCCTTGTCCCTGCTGGACTGCCTCAAGGCCCGCGGCTACAAAATCGACGAAGCCAAGTCCGTGGAAGGCCTGGCCCAGACCAAATTATCCGGCCGCATGGAGTTGATTAGCGACAATCCCCGCATCCTCATCGACGGCGCCCATAACGCCGCCAGCATCCGGGCCTTGATCCAGGCCATCGGCCAGCACATCCCCTACGATTCCATGATCGTCATCTTCGGCTGCTGCGAAGACAAGGACATCACCGGCATGCTCCAGCAGCTCCAGTTCGGAGCCGACAAGGTCATCTTTACCCGGGTCAACTCGCCCCGCGGCATGCACCCGGAGGATCTGGCCCAGGAATACACCGAGCTGTGCGGCAAGATGTGCCAGGTGGCCCCCAACCTCAAAGAGGCCCTGCGGATTGCCCAGCCGGCCTTCACCACCGGCGACCTCATCTGCATCACCGGCAGCTTCTACCTCGTCGGCCAGGCCAAGGAAATGTTCCAGCAGCAGGCACTCCTGCCCGTCTAACCCGGCCCGCCTGTCCTTCCCCCAATGTAGCACCAGCGCCCCGCTTGTGATTCCCCTGTTCCTCTTGCACACCAACTTGGCAGCGACCATCGGAAGCGTCTGCTTGCCAACCATAATCGCGTCGAATGTAGCACCAGCGCCCCGCTTGTGATTCCCCCGCCTGCCCCCGCACCGGCCTCTTACTTCATTCTGGTAGGGTATGCTCTGCATACCATCTCCCTTTCCTGCCATCCCCGTTCTGAGTTCAACCTTCAGGTTGTCTTTCTCCGCCTTCCGCCTTCCACCTTCCTGCCTTCCAGCAGGGAGGTGGCCTTCAGCGTAGGGTCGTCCCGATATCCATCGGGATTGCCGACGCGATACTGCATGTATTTTGTATGAAATTCACTGAATTTCGACAATCATCAATTTTGTTAAGCCTACTGGCAAACGTACTTCAACGAGTTGACCCACTTCTGCACCAAGAATTGCTTTAGCAATGGGTGTATCGACATTAATCTCCCCCCATTCTGGATTCGATGGTCCAGATGTTATCATTGCTTGATATGACTGGCCATCATCCTCATTGACATAAGTAACTGTAGAACCAATTTGAACCTTTATCGCCGAATTGGTAATTACTTTGTTTTGATCAGATTTTTGACGAATATTCGCATCGTCATTGTTTAATGTTGCTGAATTAATCTTGGCATTCGTTGATTCTTCTTCATTCTTTATTGATGATTCATTTGGATGAATATCTCTATCCTTCAAAGCTTGCCATAAACCTTTGAGCGATTCTTCTCTGTTAGAATAGAAAGCAGATTCCTTTACACGAAAAAACTCCCAGCCACATCGCTCCAACTGTCTTTGTCGCTGCATATCGGCTTCATAATGATCAATTCCATGCCAATTATCTCCATCGCATTCGACAGCCAAGCGGGCCTGGCCACCCTCCACGACAAGATCGATCCGTTTTCCTGCAATCTCGTGTTGTGCAAGAACAGCAAAACCTTTACGAAGCAGTTCCAAGGCGACGTCGATTTCAAACCAGCTATCAAAGGGTGACGGAGGCCTCACTACGCTGCGATTATCTTGTTTTGCTCTGAGTTCAAGATCTTCTCGATTAATTCCGGCAATTTGCTGCGGCTGGGTATTTTCGAAGAAATCAAGCAGGCGTCGACGAAGACAGATATCGCTAAGATCATCACAAGAAACAGAATGAAAGAGAATCATCATATCACGGGCTCGGCTGGCAGCGACATTAAAACGCCGCTCATCCGCTGCTTTTGTTAGAGGACCGATTCTTTCATTGCTGGCCGCAACCAGTGAAAGCAACATAATGTCACGTTCATCTCCCTGAAAACTGTAAGGATTCCCGCAAATCAAACGGCGTTTTTCCATTTCACCCGCACCCAACAATTCTAGTAGTTGATTTTCAATCAAAGCAGCTTGTGCCTCACCCTGAAGAACTACTATGCCAATCGTTTTACCATCATAACGACGGTCTTCACACAATTCGACGACTTTCTTAACTACCGCTTCGGCTTCTGGGCGATTAATAATTCGATTATTAGTCCCTTCTCGATAGCCCCCAGGAACAAAAATATGATCGAGTGGTGTTAATCGATTCGGCCCATATTGTCGCAAAGGAATCAGTGGTGTATCGGAATAACAAAGATCATTGCTGAATCGGATAATTTCAGGCATGCATCGGAAATGCTCCCGCAGGGTTATCCGACTGGTCCCGTAGCGTAGTTTGCCATGATCGAATAGGCTTGCATCACGATGAAAGGAATCTTTATGGCTGAAGTCATATAGATACTTCTCCATCAACTGGAACACAATATTTTTTTCAATAAATCCAACTTCCGGACTAATTTGTTTGTCATCTCCTACAATGAGAATTTTTTTGCCCAGATAGAACAATGGAAGCCCCTCCAGCCCGCATTGCGAAGCCTCATCAACAATAATAAGATCAAACATCCCCGGTGCGGGATCTACCGTATCCCAAATACGATGCAGCGGCATAATCCAGGCAGGAACCGCCTCACGGCATTGGTTAAGATGCTGTTGCGCTTCCCGTCGGTGACGTGGTGCGTGCTTTCCTGTTCCTTTGCCAAGCCGTCGCATGGATTGTTGCCAGGCTTCCATATGGCGGCGATGTTCTTCTTTGAGTCGGGAGAAGCAGAACGACCAGGCATAAAGCGAAGCAAGATTTGCAATACATGCATGGATTTCATCTTCGATCTGTTTGGCACGTATTGAAAGGGCTGGGACATCTTCCTTGCGTATATATTCTTCAATCCAATAACGCGCCTGCGCCCAATGCCAGGCCTTTCTGATTTGTGGAAGTCGCACATCCCATGTTGGTTCGGCGAAAGTTCGCCTCATATCCTCCATAAGCCTTGGATAAAGGGGGATTAAATTATTAAGGTCCTTTTTCATTTCTTTAATACGGTGACGGGCATTCTTGAATTCCTGAATTTTAGTATAAAAGCAGGTATATTTTCCAATATCCCGATTGCGTATTGATTTCACAAGATCTGATACGATAGGATGAGTATCATCTCTGCTGCTAATTGCATGACATTGATTTTCAATATTATGAATTTCTTTTTCAGCACTGCATTTGGCGTTAATAACTACAGCCAGACGGCAAGCCTCGATATAATTTTCGATCTGGGACGGGTTTTCCCACTCCGGTTCAGCAACCGATGAAAATTGCCGTAAACTTTCACGACATTTATCTACAAGCGATCCAAAAGACAAGATATTGCCAAGCGTATTGCGAAGTGATTTTAACGTCTGCAATTGAATAGCATAAGGTCCATTAGTTCTTTCGAACCATTGAGTCCATACCTCCCATAACTTATCGCATACCAGGCGGACCTGTAAAGCATTGCAAAGAATCGAAAAATGGTCGGCAGTAGAACACAGGCGTCCATTGACACAAACTTTCTTGATAACGCCAAGACATTCTTTAACTGTTTTTGAGCGGAACGGGCCCCAGCCCAGTTTCCCGCCAAGTGCCATATGGTCTCTAAGTTTACAGGCATCTTCATAAATAGCCCTGATATGGAAGGTAGGTGGGAATTCAATACTCACATCATCTGCCGACGAAACCAGCATTTCGATTTTAGATATTTCTTCGCTGGTAACATCATAGCGACCGCGCCAAGGAGAAGAATTACCCCTCATCACATCTTGTACGGCTTGCGAGATCCACGCATATTTGGTTGCCTGCAATTGTCGTATTAAACCGCGGAGTTCATTAAGCATTTTATATATATTCTGAATGGTTTCAGCATTGCCTTTTGATAACAAATCAGCAAGTGGTTCCATATCGCCATCGTTCAAACTACTATTTTCTTCAGATGCCTTTCTTTCCTCTTCAAAGAGGACACGAAGTTCTTCTAGTGAAGGTAAATCTTCGGGCCATGCAAGATTTGACTCATGTATTTTATCTGGAGGAAAATCTCGAAGAGCTGCTAGAAGACAACGCATGCCTAATTCATCTATTTTAAAGGTTTTATCCAGAGGGACGGTATCCTGGAACCAATCATAATGCATTCTATCACGATTGACAGCTTTGGCAATCTGGGCTGCCGTACCCTGATAAATTCCCTCCGTAATAGAATGTGAATGCGTTTCGGATTCCCGTATATCACGAAGCTGACGATGTACCACGACTTTCTCTTCACGGAGTTTCCTGATGTGTTGCTCAAGCCTGTTACATTCCTTCCGGGCATTTTCTTCGTTCCACTCATCATTTTTACGAAGAATACCGCCGACGCTGGATTCCAGTGATTGACGTTCTTCCATTCCGCTGCCAAGCATATTGATACAAAGCGGGTGCAATTCAGATGGTACAAGTCCTTCCAAAACTTGTAGTGCACGCGGTGTTTTTGCTGTAATAAGGATTCTCTGGCCCGTAGCCAGCAAATGGCAAATTAAATTTGCAATAGTATGGGATTTTCCCGTACCGGGCGGTCCCTGTACCAGTACCCCGCTGGAGGTCCGAATTTTCTCTACAATGCGGCGCTGTTCGTCGTTGGACGGCTTAGGAAAGAAAATCTCTCCAGCAAACTCAATTTGCAGTTCTTCCAAAGATTTATCAGAATCGTGATAGTTTTGTGGAGCGATCTCAGCAAGGTCCGCGAATTCACGAGGTATATCTTCCCCCTTTTCGATTCTACCCTGTATCCGTTTCAAGATTTCTGTAAGCCCTTTGGACGAACGTTTTCTTAGTATCAATGCAGGCGCAAATTCGACAATAGGTTTTGGAGAAGAAGTAACGCCTAGTTTCTCGAACCTGTCGTGGTATTCCCCATGAGCAGTATCTCCTTTTACGTTCTCGGATGATAAAGAATGTGCAAGCCCCTTTAAAACATCTTCGATTACAGATTTTTCCCATGGGTCTTCCAGAGGTACTAACTGCTGTTTCTGTTGTTTTTGCGGATTATCTTCCGGTACAAACAATCCGGCTTTAGCCAGTTCTTCCGCCTTAGTTGGCTGATCTTCGATATCCAGCATGTCCAGTTCAGGACGCAGTTTTGTTCCATCCGGGTGAGGTTTTACTGTAAATCTCTGATGCTTGGCTTCGAATACTATTTGAGCATCAGCAACAAGCAGATGACGCCGAACACGTTGACTTGTTGGTGTTTGCCAGGTAAGAAGTCCCAAACCGAGAACGAGTTCATATTCTTCACCCAGCCGAATTTGATCCTGATACATGGAAAACAACACAGAGTAAACCTTATGGATTTTTTCCCAGATATTATGTTCTTCTACCCAAGGCAGCCATTTGCTTTCAAGATAACGATCCCAAGCTCGCTGGATTTCAGGATGTGCTTCGATTTTTTCAACTTGTGAGATGCATTCAGGTTCTTTTGAGCCTTTGCGATTATCGGGATTTTTAATCTCTATGGTAATTTCTGATAAAAGGGTAGGCTTCTCATTTTTATTTCGAAGTGATGGCGGATTTATCCATTTTTTGCATGGTTCAGGTACGGCAGGTAATTCTGGCTCACGCCGATTCTGAATTTCAAGCCATTCATCGGATTCATGCTCCTCATCTCGGCCCCATGCCTGCGTGAAACATCCCTGCTCATGAGGAACGCTTGAAATCCAGAGTACTTTTTCATATTCGGCAATATTGCGAACCAATTTCGCATGTAACAGTGACATGCGATAGAGATATTCAACCAAACGTACGGCTTTTTCATTATTCTCTTTATCTGCGGCTTTGAATGACGTTTTTTCATAATTAAATAACGTCTTTTCTAAACTTTCCGCCTTGCTGTTATCGCCTTTGGCCATGCAAAACCTTTTCTAATCTTCCAGGATGTCAATAATTACAACAAAGCCCATATATCTTCAGATTCTCGGCAAAATGCGGCCCGTGTGTCTAATTCCAGACCACTAAAACCGGATTGTAATCTCGGAAGGCCCACCCACAAACAAAATTCCCAAAATTTTTTCATCTTGGCAATCCTGATCAATTCTTCTCTTCACGGGGGGAAACCGGCATTCCATGCGCCCAAGCCGGATAATCCTCCCAGCCACTCGTCCAAACCCTCCGACTTTGAGGCGGTGTGCCAGCTGTCTTCCTCTTGTCCGACCCGTCCGATTTGTCTGAGCTGATAACCGATAACCAGTAACTGATAACCAAGTTAATCTAGGCAATCTTTTCTGATCCCTTTTTTCACCGGCAACTGATAACTATATTATATACACGTAACAACTTCATCCACTTTTACCTATGTTTTGCTATACTTTCCTCGTGTTTTACCCATGTTTTATATCACTTTCTTCATCTTTTACTATACTTTATTCAACATTTACCAACTCAACCTAACCGTTACACATTACCGAAATTCTTACCCAGAATACCAAAAATCTTACCCAACCGTTACAACCGTTATAATCCCTACTTTATTATCGGACCATCCATTTTCACGTAAAATAAGCACTTATAGCAATTCCCCAAAACCAAAAATAAGGACTTACATCACTTTTCCCAATCGAAAAATAACGACTTACGGCAAAAACGCCCAACCAAAAATAACAACTTACATTGCCCCGCCAAAAATCTCAACTCACCCCTTTCAAATGAAAAACGCGGTTTTCCAGGTAAAATCAAACATAAATAAGACTGGCCAAGACGGGAATCGAACCCGTACGCCCTTGCGGGCAGGGGATTTTAAGTCCCCAACAGAAAACTCATATCTATCTGCTATAGAAGAACTTAAGAAAAATAGCGAAACCGACTTTGCCAAATCCCTTGCCAATATTCTCCAAAACGAACCTGGGCTTGTCCATGTAATAGAGGCATGGACGAATTTATCAGATCAAATGAAAACCGGGATTTTGGCGATGGTAAAAGCCGTTGAGCATAAGAAATGAGACGGCCTACGTTTTTTATAATATAGCTAAATCGCTAATCTAAGGTTTTTAGACTCAAGTTATTAACGAAACAGATTTGCAATCCGTGATATAAATAATTTAAACCTTTGTCATCAAAACACTTATGAAATTTCTCAAAAAGACTTGGCGGAGAACTTGGCGCTTTTGCTGCAAAAATTCCCGGAATTGAACCAACTTATCGAGTCTTGGCCGAACCTGCCGGAACAAATTAAAGTGGGAATTCTGGCCATGGTTCGAGCTATTAAGGTTCCCAAATAGGACAGTTACCTATTTATGAAAATTGTATATAATTTTATTAACCCGACCAAGATGTCCGGTGGAAAAAGAACCATCCCCCCTATGGTTCTTGCGGTTCCCACGCCGCCGCCGGACATCGCTTTTTCAATTCCATATAAGTTTCTCTTCTGCAATAGGTTATGAACGAGCAAACCACCATATCTTTGCTGTCAAAATAGGTAAACAACAATTTTCACCGTAAAAAAGAGGTCAATCATTGACAAAGGATGTCAATTTGTGGAAGGAAAATGTTGTTAGGAATTCCGGATGCACTTGATAATTTTTAAGTACTTTTATCGGGATACTCGTGGAAAAAGAGGCACAGGCAAGGATCAAGATCAATAAGCTATTGGAAGTGGCCGGTTGGCGGTTCTTCCCCGATGCCAACGGCCCGGCCAATATCCGCCTCGAAACCCATGTCAAAATCACTCAGCATGTCCTCGATGCTCTCGGCAATGATTTTGAGAAGACCCAAAACGGCTTCATAGACTTTCTGCTTCTGGATCCCAAGGGATTTCCGGTCGCGGTTCTGGAGGCCAAACGGCAGGAAAAAGAACCTCTCGACGGCAAGGAGCAGGCTCGCACCTTCGCCACCGGCTGCGGCGTCCATTTTGTCACCCTCTCCAACGGGGAATATCATTATTTCTGGGACATCGAAAAGGATAATCCCACCATCATCAGTACCTTTCCCACACCCGATTCACTGGAGCATCGCCGGGACTTTCGGCCCGATCCGAAAAACCTCGTCAACGAACCCGTCGGCCATGATTATATCGTTTTGACCCAGCGCCCGGATTACCAAAACGATCCGCGTTGGAAAGATCCCGCCCGGCGGGCGGTGTTCCTCAAGGATAAACGACGAAATGATACAAATGTAGTAAAGACTTTTGCCAAAAAACCGCATTTACACTGGTAAAAAGGCGGTTTCAAGCCTCAAACTGCGTGATGTGGGATTGTCTGGAATTTTATTTTCTTTTTTTTAAAAAAATTGTTGCATATACTGACATATATTGATATATAATACTTTATATTGACACAATACTATATGATTTTATGGAGCAGAATAGACATGAAAGAAGACATTCTTACTCTCAAAGAGATTGCTGAGTACCTGAAGATGTCCGAGCGGACAATCTACGGTTATGCCCAGCAAGGGAAGCTGCCGGGGATTAAGGTGGGTTCGGCATGGCGGTTCCGAAGGTCGGATATAGATCAATGGCTGGAGTATCAGCGGCAATTGACTGAACAGAGCACGCCAAAAAGAAAGAAGGTGAAAGAATGAAGAACTTACCAAATGCAAAAAAGAATCTATTTGCCGATGGCTTTTTGTTGGGAATGTTCTACAGGAAGCAGGCGTTAAAGTACCTGTTTGAACAGGGTAATCCTGAGTCGATCAAGATCCTAATTGATGCGGTCGATAGGGGGCAAAAAGACAAGAAGGCCATTGTTCGATACCTCTCTGGTCTGACTAAACCGGATGTTGTCAAGGCCATGGTCGAGGACTGGGTACAGCATCGCCAGCCGTGGTTGACCGATATCGCCGTCGGCAAGGCCCTGACTTATGGTACGCGCGGGGAGTTGCCGTTGGATGAAGAAACCGGCATGGTAGTCGCGGGATTTGCATCCCGGCCGAATATGGCGGAACGAGTGAGCATCTATGGAAAGAGAGTACTGCACGAAAAGCCGCCTTTTATGATTCGGTTCACTTTAAAGATAGGCTGGGCCTCTTGTCTTGAACCGCACCCGCGGATAGCCAATGATGTTATAGGTTTGCTAAATGACGAAGATAAGGGTGTACAGGAAGGTGCTTGGGATTATATCGGTTCACTACCCAATCGCCCTGATCTGAACAGTATTCTAGTGGATGCTTGGATCCGACTAGGCTCCGAGCGTATCGGTACATTGGTCCAGGAGCCGCGTCTCCCTGCGGAGCCGGACAAGGTGGCCTTGGTGCAGTTACTCCGGGGCGATGTGGCGGGTTATCACCGGCTGAATGATACCAGCGGAAGATACCTGGCTGGGGCCTTGTCCATGGCGACCGCCGACATGCGACGCCGGATCAACAGCGTCATCCTCGATGCCAAAGACGCCGCCCTGGCCGAGTCGTATAGGCAGGCGGTTGCCACTGGTGCGGAGGGGGCTGACAGCAAACAAGTGATCCAGTCACTGATGGCTGCGGGGAATGAGGATGGGCTCGTTGAGGCAACACGCACCATGACCTTAGGGGAGGTCCTGCCGTTGTGCAAGCACTGGGCCCAGACTGGACACAGACCATCCAATCCCAAGTACACGGCGATTGTAGAGCGTGCCGTCAAGGCCCTGCAGTCCATGCCCGATAAACTGGATGTTGAACCTGCTGCGGCGCTCCCCAAAGGGCTGGATGATCTATTTGACTGCTGGCAGCGGAAACCACTCACCGATCTGGATGCCGTTGATCCCTTCCAAAGGGCCGGTGCGTTGTTCGTCGGTTGGCAGAAGGGTACCGTTAATGAAGCGACACTGAACCAAAAGGCCGCCAGCAGCGACTGGCCCGAACGTCTGATCGCCCATTTAGCGGGTTGTGCAGGCACTCAGCAGAAAGACCACGTTTCCTGGATCAATATGGTCGTAGGTCTGGATGCGGATCTGCTGGCCGAACCGATCCAGTGCGGCCCTGAAGATATACAAACCAGCGAAGATCTCCGCGATCGGCTCAGCAAAATCAAGGGGATATTGTCGCAGAGAAATTGGGCATTATGCGAAATGCTCTGTACGTTCCGGTCACTCTACGGCGGTCAAATTGTTGTCGGTGACGATGATTCGGCTGATCGTGCGGATGCCGTACGGTTCGATGAAGAACAGGTGGCGGTGGATGATCTGGATTTTTAATGTAAAAAGGAAGGAATCAATCTCATGTGGAAACGATTTAAACGTGCCTGGTCAGTATGGAAGGTTTCGAATTCGTCAGATCCAGGCGCTTGCGAAAAACAACTGGCGCAAACCCGATTGGAATTGGAAGCGAAAGAGAAAGAACTCCAGCGTCTTCGCCAGGAGTGCAAACACCAGCAACAGCAGGCCGGAGAGGAGGCCCAGCGCAGTATAGAAGCGACGGTCTCCAAGTGGATCCAACAGCTGGCAAACCCTCTGTCTCAACTGGCGGCCTTGCGGTATCGTGTGGATCAGGGCGGTGAAGTTCGGGTGGACGATGTTATCAAATTGGCGGGCGGGATCGAACGGACCTTGAAACAGCACGGTCTGGAGGTTATCGGGCAGGTGGGTCAGCAGACCCATTTCAATCCCAGTCTTCATCAGCGAATGAGCGGGGGCGATGTCAGCAGCGGAGTGGCCGTTCGGGTGCGTTTCCCCGGGTATCAATACCTAGGTAAGGTCGCCCTGAAGGCCATAGTAACACGAGCAGAGGAGGAGTCCTGACCATGCCGATTGCTGTAGACTTTGGCACCTGCAATACGGTGATTGCCCGTTGGAACCCTGCGGCCCAGCAGGCCGAAACCGTGCCTGTGGAAGGACTGACGCGGCGCTATGATATGTCCACAGGGGGACACGCATCCGATCCAGCCTATGTCATTCCCACCCTCATTCATTATGGCGAAAACAACCATCGCCTGCTGGGCGAACAGGTCGCTGCTGAGGGATTGCTGGATCATTGCGGTACCTTTCGCTGGCTGAAGCTGGACCTGCTCAGCGGCAACAGTCGGGGGCGGTGGATTCACGACGCAATGGTCAATCCCTTCGATGCTGCCGGCAATTTTGTCGGAACCGCCTTGTTCTACACCTTGGGACAACTGGCCGACGACACGCATGAAGAAATCGTTGCGACGTTTCCCGTAGAGTCCTACGACGCCTATGTCCAATGGCTGCGGGAGGCCGTCTCCCGAGGTGCGCCCGGTCGACGCGTTCGCCTGCTGGATGAAGCCACGGCAAGCATCCTGGGCTATCATCGGACCGTTCGCAACGGAGATATCTATATGATCTTTGATTTCGGGGGTGGAACACTGGATATATCCATCGTGCAGGTGAACCTTGATACCGGCCACGAGTACTGCAAATGCAAGATCCTCGGCCGGGCCGGCGAAGAGGTGGGTGGTGTAATGATCGATCAGTGGCTGCTCGAGGACATGATGACCAAAGAGGGTCTGCGGGACAAGGACATCGAAGCCGTCGGCACCTCTCTGATACGCCAGGTGGAAGAGGCCAAGATCGCCCTATCCGGCGGTCAGCGGGAATACGGAGTGGAACAGTACAACGATATGACTGGCCGGGTGATTGAACATACCTTCGCACAGGACGACCTTCGGAGCATTTTGATAAAACAAGGCCTTGCGCGACTGATTACCCGGACCATTGACCGCACATTGGACGCGGCCGGGGGAAGGTACGCAACGCGCAAAAGCGATATCAAACAGGTATTGATGGTGGGCGGGTCGAGTCTGCTGCTGGGACTGCATGACTGGGTCCGCGACATCTTCCCGGACACCAGCGTACAGACTGGCAATCCCTTTGGAGCAATTGCCGCCGGGGCGTGTCGATATACCGGCGAAGACTTCGATCCCACCCTGGTCCACAATTATGAAGTCGAAGGATGGAACCGGGACCTCAAGGAATACGAATACATCGTGGTGGTCGAGAAAGGTACACAGTATCCCACCGGCAAGGCGGTGACCGGCCGATACGTGACCTCCGCCTGCGACCAGCAGACCGAGTTGGGCCTGATTGTCTTCGAGCGGAGCGAACAGGTACAGCGGGATATGGTATTTGAACAGGGTTCCGACGGACGGATGAAAGCCATCGAGAAGGGAAAGTCCACCAAGACAAACCGTCGCGCGCTGAATCCTGACAATCGGGAGTTTATCCACGCCGATCCGCCCTGCGACCGGGATGAGACACGCCGTTTTGTCATCGGCTTTAGGGAAGCCAGGGTACATTGTACCCCCTTATGGCCAGTTCTTCTCGGGTGATGTAGTCTGGACCGAGCCATTCT
>JAKJEP010000630.1 GCA_022705365.1 Planctomycetota bacterium
TCACATTGCCCCCGACGGTACCATTCGTATAACTGGCTTTCCATCGTCAACATAACAACAAGAACTGCCACTCAGGCTATCAGGTAAGGACCGCTTCAAACGCAGCACCCAAACCGGCAATATCCTGTTCACCTGCGTGGATAAGATCGAGAGCCGCCGGCTGATCTGGGAGGCAGTCAAGGATAAGGTATCCTTTTTCGCCGATGGCCGGATGGCCGCGGAAATCCTGCGGGTCCTGACTGCCTGTGATCCGGTGTCCAAACGGCATTATCCCACGACCCTGTTTTCCGCAGAACAGGCCTATGCCGGCGCCTGCACTGCCAAGAGCACCATCTACCGGCAACCTCTCCAAAATACCACAAGCCCCCAATAAAGTTTTCATTTTTTTTCAAACTTGCCGAAAACTCACGAAAGTGTAACAGGTGAATATCTGGAAAAATTTATCTGTAAGTCTTTGGAAATTGGCATGTTTTTGCAAATATGCGGTGTACCAGATCGTTTGTAATTGAACGTTTACACAATTTGGGGGTAAACACAGGTGTCGATGAGGACCGGATTGCGGCTTGGGAGCCATAGCCTCCCCTGGCCTGTCTTACCG
>JAKJEP010000631.1:0-239 GCA_022705365.1 Planctomycetota bacterium
TCAGCGCTATGGATTCGCCGGCCTCCACCCTGCCGTTGAAGATCTTGCCGGTGGCGATGCGGCCGATATAGTCGTTATAGTCGATGTTCGTAATCAGCATCTGGAACGGAGCCGAGGGGTCCCCTTCAGGAGGGGATACGTTATTGATGACCGTCTGGAAAAGAGGTTCCATGGTGTCGGAATCGTCTCCCATGTCCAGCTTTGCGTACCCCATCTTGGCGCTGGTATAGACGATGGCG
>JAKJEP010000631.1:355-595 GCA_022705365.1 Planctomycetota bacterium
AGAACAGGTCGAAGACCATGTTCACGACCTCGGCGGGCCGCGCTCCGGGACGATCGATCTTGTTGATGACCACGATGGGGCGCAGGCCCAGATCCAGGGACTTCTTGAGCACGAACCGGGTCTGGGGCATGGGGCCGTCAAGCGCATCCACCAGCAGAAGGACCGAGTCCACCATTTTCAGTACCCGTTCCACCTCGCCGCCGAAGTCGGCATGACCCGGTGTGTCGACGATATTGATCT
>JAKJEP010000632.1 GCA_022705365.1 Planctomycetota bacterium
GAATTCAAGGATGCCATCAAGGAACTCACCAAGCTCGATAAGGCCGCGAAGAAAAAGAAGGCCACCGACGCTGACCGCCGGGCCGCAGAGGCCGCCAGGCGCGAACTGCAACCCTATTTTGATCAAATGGCGGCCCTTGAGTCGGAACTGGCTCCCTATGAGCAGATCAAAAAAGACCTTGCCGCCTCCCGGGCCAACTTTCGCGCCCTCACCAATGCCTTTGTTGGCGAGCTGAAAAATCGATGCGCGGCCATGAGCGAGGAGGAGAAGCAGGCATTGGTACTCGAGCTTTTTGCTCAGGACCTCCAGATGGGACTGGACGGCGCAGTAAGAGACAGGCAGCAGGAACTGGTGAACTTCAATGAAAAACTGTGGGATAAGTATGGGATATCATTGATGGAGGTTCAGAGTAAACGAGAAGGGATTGGAACAAGCTTAAACCAGGTTCTGGAGGCTTTGGGATATGCACAATGAGGGACAATGGCAACCGGTTCAGCTTGGCGAAGTCCTCGAATTTCTTAGAAACGGGACTTCTTCAAACCAATGTACCGCACAAACTGCTTATCCTGTAACCCGGATTGAGACCAT
>JAKJEP010000633.1 GCA_022705365.1 Planctomycetota bacterium
AATGGCCAGCACTCCCGCCGCCATAATGATGATGGCGATGACCCAGGCAAAAACCGGACGATCCAGAAAAAATTTTGATAGCATCAGGTTCCTCCGTTATTTCATTTTTGCAGACGGGTTTGCTTGCTCAGTTTTCCCGCCGGTATCAAAAGGAACGGCTTTCACGGGAATTCCGGGTTTTACTTTCAACATGCCTTCCACGATCACCTTGTCGCCCGGTTCCAGTCCCGAGGAAACAAGCCATTCACTGCCGATGGTGCGGTCCAGGTTCAGCGGCTTCTGTTGAACTTTTCCCTCCTTATCAACCGTCAACGTCAGAGGATTTCCCTTGGGATCGCGGGAAACCGCCTGCTGGGGAACCAGAATGGCGTTTTTATGGACGCCTTCTTCAACAATGGCCCGGACAAACATGCCCGGCATCAATAAACCTTTCGGATTAGGAAATACAATACGCAGGATGACCGATCCGGTCGTCGGATCAACGGTGATGTCCTGAAATTGCAGTTTGCCCTTAAATGGATATTCCGAACCGTCATCCAGAATGAGTCGCACCTGTTGTTGATTGCTGTTTCTGGACAATTGTCCTTC
>JAKJEP010000634.1:0-244 GCA_022705365.1 Planctomycetota bacterium
ACCGGCCGCCATAGACAAAGGAAAAAGGTGAGGCGTTATCGTAAGATGTCTTGATAGCTTCGATGATTTTCATGTCACCCAGCCATATGTCTTTACCATCCATTAATGTGACTTTGGCATCGGCCCAACTGGCTTGATCGCTGTTGATGTTATCCCCGGAATCATTGACAATCAGGTTAAATTCCATTGTGCCATTCAAATCCACGGCCACGGATTGGGCCGCCTCCCCCCGATGCATAACGGG
>JAKJEP010000634.1:307-586 GCA_022705365.1 Planctomycetota bacterium
CCGCCGCCATATTGACCATTGGTATCGATACCCACCTGCGCGGAGAAGGATTTGGCTGGACTAGGCAGATGTACTACAATCGTACTATTAGCATGGCAGAATATACCTTTTTGAAATACCTGGTCAGCTATCCGAAGGGGTTGACCATCACGCGCATTCCGTTGTACGGAACCCCAGCCGTTTGCCAGAACAATCAAACCTGGCTGGGCGGGCAGTTCCGGCTGACGCCCTTCCCATTTCGCTGCGACCCACTGATCTCGTTGTGAAAATTCTTCCGCT
>JAKJEP010000635.1 GCA_022705365.1 Planctomycetota bacterium
GTCCTTCCTGGCGGAGGTAGATAATGGCCCCTTTGCCGGCCTTTTCGATGCGGTGCATTGCTTCGTGAAGCTGGTTGCCGCAGTCGCAGCGCTGGGAGTGGAAGATATCGCCGGTGAGGCATTCGCTGTGAACCCGGACCAGAACGGTGTCCGGTTGTTCGATTACTTTGCCGTTATCATCGAGTATGCCGATATCTCCTTTGCACAACGCCAGATGCGTTTTGTTATCCACAAAGGTGCCGTAGCCGATCAGGCGGAAGGTGCCGCAGTCGGTGGGCAGTTCGACGGTTTCCAGCCGCTGGACAAGGGTTTCCCGCTGCATGCGGTATTCGATCAGGTCGGCAATGGTGCACATTTTCAGATGGTGCTGGCGGCAGAATTCGATCAGTTGGGGGACGCGGGCCATGGTGCCGTCTTCGTTCATGATTTCACAGATGACGGCGGCGGGCTTGAGGCCGGCCAGGCGGGCCAGGTCCACGCTGCCTTCGGTCTGGCCGGCCCGGACCAGGACGCCTCCGTCACGGGCGCGCAGAGGGAAAATGTGCCCCGGGCGGGCTAGATCCTGGGGTTTGCAGTCGTCTTTTA
>JAKJEP010000636.1 GCA_022705365.1 Planctomycetota bacterium
CCGCCCGGCTGAATCCATATTCCGCATCCGGCCCGGGCAGCCGTTTCCACGACGGCCATTTCGGAAGGCTCTCCTGTGAAATTTCTGCTGGCAATCGATCCTCAGCATTAATACAGCAAATTTGTAACAAAGGAGAACGGTTTTCGATATACGCTTTTTCCCCCTTTGTTACCACCACAACCCGATATCCTTTTTGAACCAGGGCCGAGACAAAACGGTCCGCCCGGATTCCCGCGGCCACACGAGTGGATAAATAATATTTAGTCAGGTATAGAACTGTCTTGTTTTCCATTACCGTTTTTTTCGGCTGAAATACTTACTTTCCATCGAATTTACCCGAGTTTCACTGGAAGTCATCAGATTTTGGTTATAGTAAAGATAACCTGATAAATATCAGATAATTATATCATAAACGACAGGTAGTTCCTTATTTTTACTGATTTTTCTTATCAGATATGCTACCATTACAAATTATAAAAGGAGCCAAGTAATTCAGGATATGCGGATAAAATTAAAAGAGTTTGGAATTTGCCATAACTACCTATAATAACTAAGGATATAGCATGAATCGTGTCTTTTTGTTTC
>JAKJEP010000637.1:0-247 GCA_022705365.1 Planctomycetota bacterium
CCATCTCCTTTTCCTTTAAAGAAATGATTAAAAGCCACTTCAAGTAAAGTCGCCACCGAAGCATAAGTCGAAATGTGACCACCAATACCACTTTCATTTTTGTTTGCTTTCACCACCATGGCCATGGCATTCCAGCGAATCACGCTCTTGATGAGCCGTTCAATTTCACGATTACCGGGATAAGGAGGCTGCTTGCTTCTCGCGATGGTGTTGATATAAGGCGTATTAGCCGTAAAAGGCAACTCAA
>JAKJEP010000637.1:329-577 GCA_022705365.1 Planctomycetota bacterium
GCGCGCGTACCTGTAACTGACGCAACAATTCTACAACACGCTCGGGTCCCCATTGCTGCAACACATAGTCGAGCGAATAAAACCACTCCTCATTCTCCAGTTCTTCAATCTCTTTCGGAATTAATTTATTTGAATTCATTGTAAATAACTTTGATGTTTGTAATACTAACAAACAAAAAGCTATTTGGTTCAATAAATTGCAATGTGGAGATTGCAATTTTCAATTAAATCAGCGCACACAGTTATTT
>JAKJEP010000638.1 GCA_022705365.1 Planctomycetota bacterium
CAAACATTCGCGCTGAAAACAGACGGTCGAGGTTGATGATTCCCAAAATAGTACATAAGACGTACTGAATCATTGGAGTTATCAATATTTTCGTCAAAACCCCGTGAGAAATGCGGGCTAATGGATAAAAATTCCTGCTGGAGCTTGAACTTTATGTCGCTGCCCGGCTTTTACGAAAGACATCTGTTCTGATTGTAACCAATTGCTATTAAAGTAGTTATAAGAAAATAAGAGTTTTACGCAGGAATTATCCAACAGAAAAAATTTTCATGCTGCGCGGCGGCGGGGAGGCACGGCGGTTCTTTTCAATTAAAAAGGCTGCTTGCAATGGGAAGGGAGTGATGGGTATAATTCCCGGTTTGTATATCTTTGTGCGGAAACGACCGGATAATGTTACTAACCGGACAACACAGAGGAAGCTATCACGGTAAAGGAGATACTGAATTGAAAGCGCGATTATTTTTGATGACGTTGGCGGCGGGACTGCTGGGCGTAGTGGCAGTGAGTCTGGCAGAGGACAAGGCGGCGGGCGATGGGAAAGAGGCGAAGGCGGCAGAGGTAAAAGCCGAAGAGGAA
>JAKJEP010000639.1 GCA_022705365.1 Planctomycetota bacterium
TCGCCCTTACCTTCGGCCAGCCGGGTGTGCAGGGCCTCGAAGGAGTCGGAGATATATTTCAGAAAGATCAGCCCCAACACAATATGCTTGTACTCGGCGGCGTCGATGTTCTTCCGCAGCTTGTCCGCCGCCTTAAATAACGTCTTTTCAAAACTTTCCGCCTTACCGTTATTGGTTTTCGCCATACTCACCCGTCAATAAAATAGAATTTTCCAAGAATTATCGGGATTCCAAGCCCTGATTTTCCACAAATCCCCCAGCCTGTCAACAATTTATCTGTTTTAAACGGTATTCAGTAGTTTGCATATTTTCCCAAACAGTTAAGCAGACACGCAAGTTGCTCATAAACTATTGCGAATACTATGCTTCTGAAGGATAGACAAAAGGGTGATGTCCGTCAGCAAGCGGGACGCCTGGCACCACGTTGGAAAGCCAAACTATTCGGTTTTCTTCAGCTATGCCGATTCTACCGGAACATGATCTACCAATAAAATAACCTTTTCTCATGCCATCTGCGGGCTATGAAGTCCCAGCTTCTATTTTTACCTCTTGTAAATGTCATAAAATTAAGGATT
>JAKJEP010000063.1 GCA_022705365.1 Planctomycetota bacterium
TCGTATCAACTTTGTTGGTAGGTGTTATGTTAGTAGCGGGGTGGACTACGCAATTGAAGGGGAAAACGGTCAGTTTTCAGGGGCTGGGGGATCTGACAGGCGGGAGTTTCTATAGTCTGGCGAATGGGGTTTCGGCGGATGGAACTGTGGTGGTAGGCAAGAGCAAGTCGGCAGAGGGGACGGAGGCGTTTCTTTGGTCGGTATCCGAGCCGTTTCTGCAGGGGCTGGGCGATTTTCCCGGTGAACACTTCGGTAGTGTGGCAATGAATGTTTCACCGGATGGCTCGGTGATTGTGGGAAATGGTACCAATGAAACGGCTTCTGGTCCAAAAATGGTCTATGATGAAGCATTTCGCTGGACCGAATCCGAAGGCATGCAGGGATTGGGTGTCCCTTCAGTAAATGGAATTTACAGTCACGCAGAAGCGGCTTCAGCAAACGGTGCCATAATAGCAGGTTATGGATCTCGAATGGTAAATAATCAAAATATCAATGAAGCTTTATTCTGGACAGCCGAAAATGGTTTGCAGGGTTTAGGTGATTTAGCGGGCGGCAATTTTTCAAGCGTGGCATGGGATATTTCTGCCGATGGTACGGTAATTGTCGGGCAAGGCACTTCCGCGTCCGGTCCGGAGGCATTCCGCTGGACGGCCTCGGATGGATTGATGCATGGATTAGGGGGTTTGACGGGAGATACCTGGAGTTTTGCGGAGGCGGTTTCGGCGGATGGGGCGGTGGTGGTGGGTTATAGCAGAACCGAAGTAATGGCACCCTCCAAGGCCTTCCGGTGGTCAGCCACAAATAAAGAGATGGAGGCATTGGGTGATCTGCTGGGAGGGGATTTTTACAGTGTGGCACATGATGTGTCTGCTGATGGATCGATCGTGGTAGGTTCGAGCAAGTCGGGATTGGGTTTAGAGGCATTCCTCTGGGATGAGGCTCATCAAATGCGAAATCTCAAGAAGATATTAGAGAACGATGGCGGGTTGGATTTGACTGGTTGGTTATTAAAAGAGGCTACCGGGATTTCGGCGGATGGATTGACGATTGTGGGGTATGGCACCAATCCGGCTGGCAATACGGAAGCGTGGATAGCCACGACTCCTGAGCCGGTGACGTTATGCCTCCTGGGATTGGGTGGACTAGCATTAGTTAGGAAAAGAAACCGGCTATCTTGATTCGGCAAATAAAAGTTATTCAAGAAAATGCCGATATATGAATTATTAATATGTTATTCTTCCTGACCGCCCAACAACGGTTTGGCTATGCATTCTATAACAGATCACCGATCTATGAACTATGCTACTATCAGATGATACTGAGATTTATTTGGCGGTTAGTTTTTATGAGAGTATTTTTCCGATAGCTATACTATTTTCTCATGACAAAGATCTCGGCTACTCATCTATTGATAAAAAACGATCTGCTCCTACCCCCCAGCCAGACTATTGAGAACCTGACAAGCCCGTTCTTCATTCGCATCACTATTTTTCAAATAAAGTTCTTCACATGTCTTTATGTCTGACCACTCACCTAATGCTAATAGAACTTAACAAATTTACATTTATTCTGAAGGAACAAGTGAGAATGAGAATAAGGAATTTTTGAATTGGTCCAATCGGAATTTTGTGCTAAAGTATTATAAGCGAGTATATTATAATTATACAAAAAGATGAGGTGTGTTTATGAAAATATTTAGGATAAATCGAGTGGTTTTGTTTTTTTTGTTTGTAACCATTAACCAAGTGGCCATATGGGCAGGGCAAGAAGGGGAGAAAGCGGTAGAGGGTCAAGTTGTGTGGCCGCGGGTATCGGGTTCGACGGTACATGTGAATGCCGCAAATTTTGGGATCCGGCCGGTTCTTCCAGATAAACTGCAAAAGGAAGTGTTTGATCAAAATTATGATTCGACGGACGGATTACAGGCAGCATTGGATGCGGGGGCAACGGGGATCGTATTTATCCCAGCGGGCATGTACCGGGTGACACGGCCGCTTACGGTAAAATCAGGAACGACTATTATGGGGGCTGGGTATTGTTCGACTACGCTGGCCAGCGAGAAGGCGATACCGGCAATTCTACATCTGCGGGTTTCGGGGCCGATGACAACGGTACGGGATTTGTGGGTATGCGGGCCGGTGGGTGGCAACTGGGGAGCGGTGGGCATCTGGGTGGATAACAGCAATGGAATAACGATACGCGATTGCTGGGTATCGGCACTCAAGGTAGGGATCCAGGTGGACGGAATTTCAGATACCTGGCTGCGAAATATTGTGACGGAATTGAATCAGGAAGGGATCAAAGTACAATGTCCGGAGGGACCGCTGGGGTGGGCGAGCGGGAATTTGCGGATGTACGATTGTTACGGATATCAGAATTATCAGATGGGATTTACGCTGGGGAATTTGCGGGGGGTACAGATGGAGTCATGCGGAGCGACAGGTTCGGGCTGTGCGATTTATGCCAGGAATTGTGCCCAAATTACTATTAGCGGAGTACAGGTAAATTATGACGGATCCCCCCTGGCGGAAATATGGGATTCGGTTGGAAAAATGTGATACGATTACTTTTGCCAACAGCGTGATAGAGGGGATGCTAGAGTATGGAGTGGAAGCGGTAGATTGTCGGCATTTGTCGATATCGGGCAATGTGGTGCGGAAGCGCCCCCTGACAACGGATGCTACCAAATCGACCTGAAACCGGCAATAAAATTCGTCCGATCACCTTATAACTTTCTGATTTTAAAGAGCTTATAGAATTCTAATTTTTGCACCCTACGGGTATATATTATTGCAATTTCCACTGGATTACTCCATCAATCACTTTGGGTGGTGCGATAGTAAAGAATAAATCGATCGGCCATTCCGCCAAACGTTCGAATCCTACTGGCAGAGGCTGTTGGAATTGCAGATAGGCCTGGTTTTTTCCTCGCGTAGTATAGGATATTTTTTCATCGTTTTCGCCCGTACCAAAAACCTGATAGCCGGCCAGAAAGCAATCTTCCAGGTCAACATGGAGGAGTTTCGGATCTTTCTCGGAGCAGATGATTCCGGTTGACGGTGAGATCTGCGGCTGCGAGAAGTTCAGCACAATCATACGGCAGTCTTTGAAAACAGCACGAACACACTTGCTGGCGTAGGAAACCTGAACGGCATTGTCCGGATGCACGAGGGTACAGTCCTCGAAAATGACGTGAGGATAGTCCGGCATTTCTGTTTCCCAGCCGCCGATCAGGACGGCACCGGTATCTCCAGTCCAATCCAGGGCCAGGAAATAGCAGTGACGAAACACACTCGGTTCGTCTTTTCGTACGATGGGGTAGCACAAACCGCCGCCAAAGGCACGGCCGATACCCACGCAGTCTTCCACCAGAACGGTAAAACCTGAACCGCTCTCATGGGTCAGGTCCCAGAACAGGCCGGCATCACCACCGGTCGCATAGAGATTGCGGAATGCCCAGCGATCCCAGACGATACAGGAAAAATTCGTTTCATTGTTCCCCGTTGCCCAATTCGTGGTGGAGGCACGCATATTTGACCACCAGTCCCAGCTTTTAAATCCGGTATTGCGATCACCGGCATCAATAACCACCCAACCCTTGGTGCCTGAACCGAGTTTGCCATCCAGGTCTCCAATCAGCAGATTATAGGAGTCAGCCGCACCCTTGAAGGCCGTTTCCAGATTCGGTTCCATATAATGATCCGGCCGCACGATAATCCGATGGCCGCCTTTGTCATCGGGGATCGCATGCAAGGCCGCCTGAATGGTATGATAGGCATTGGCCCAACTGCTGCCGTCGGAATTGTCGCCGGCTTTAGAAACATATAAAATTACTCCCCGGCGACCTGCATAATCAGGATCCCCCGGAATTAGCGAGCTTGCCATACACACAGAGGTCATCGAGCATAAAATCAACAGAAACAACGGGCTTACAATTTTTTGTCGCATGTCGAACTCCTTACATTTTTGTTCACAAACTATTTAGATATTGATGATGATTTTTTTGCCTGTATATTACTTTGGCTGAATTCCTACAGTGCTTAAATCAATCGGCCGAAAACCTAACTGAACTTTTGCAAAAATGCTTAAAATAGCGCAAAAAGATAGTGAGACCAGCAAATTTCGTCATTTTGAGGTTTCGCAAAACGTCGGCTATACTCCCGCGACGCCGGGATTGGAAAACTGCTCCATCAGGCACGGGTCGGTGTGCCGGAAAGCTCACGTGTGTCTGAAAAAGCCGAAAACCCCTGCTATTTGCTGCTTTTACGTATTTTTTGTTTTGTCGGCTGGTCGGCCGAGAATTCAGCAAGAAATAGCTCCGGGAATCGCTATCGCAGGCACCTGTTGCTTGAATACAGCTTTCCATTCAAATTATCGGTCCTATAGGCCGTTTGGCTACAGTTTTTCCATTTTGCAAAACTTCAGACCTAACTTAAAAACTGGTGATTCGGGTTTGAGCCTAAAATCGCCGTTCGGCAATATTCTACATAATCCCAGTGCTTTCAAATTCGTTTTACAGATGGTCATCCGGGCCACATCACGAATCCGGGCCAGGGCCGGCATCAAAATCGACACCAGAATCGCGATAATCGCAATCACCACCAATAATTCCACCAACGTAAATCCGTTATCCTTTTGTACACATTTCCTTACCGCATTCTCTCCCGCATTTGGGATGCCTATTTTGATTCTGTATTTTGGCCTTTCAAAGGTCCTCGCACGGCCGGGGCAAACCAAAAGAAAAACCGGCCGTGCGAGACGTTAAACAACTTTCTTACTGACAGGCCTCTTGCGGTACCCAATTGCATTCCAGCCATAGTTCCGCTAAAGCGGCAAACTCCGCCAGATCAATCTTGCAGTTTCCATCCACATCGAATGGCAGCGGAGGATCACAAACCGGAACCGTGGTGGTAAATCTCCACAAATCACCGAAATCAACCTTGCTCGGATCGGTGGTGTCCTTCTGATCGATCCGCCAGTAGTAGGTCGTGGACCAATCCATAGCAGCAGCGCCGAACGGATCAAAACTGGTCTGTGCCTGATTCCCCATATAGGCGCTGGGATCATTCGTATTTACGGCGGTCGCACTCGTGCTGAAATAGACATCATATGTATAGGTGCTATCACCGGCAAAGGACCAGCTTAATACCTGAGTGGGATCGACACCGGTAGCATTATGGGCCGGTACCGGCGAGTGCGCTTTGGGTGCGAGGGTTCGGAAGCTCAACAGGTCACCCACGGCATACACACTCGGTGTGCCATTACAGCCAGCCGCGGACCATCCGGATATACGTTATATCGGCGGACCAGATCTGGTCGGGTTGAAGGATTTCTACGCCTTTCAACAGATAGGGATAGATCCTATGCGAACGGTTCGGCTGGCTCAAATTGCCTTTCCGACGCGGATAAATGGCTTCCAGGCCCATTTCACGCATCAGCCGCCGCACCCGCTTGGCATTGGTCGCCCTTCAGGGCCGCCAGGGCCACTTTCACCTTAAACTGCGTACTGTAATTCCGTCGTTTGCCTTTCATGCCATGGGTCTCCTGTATCTCGTAACCTATGTATCGACCCAGGCGACCAATCCATCTTAAAAATCCTTATTTCAGCGTCCAGTTTTTGGGGAGTATTGTAGAAATTCCTGCCAAAAAACAAGTACGTTCAAAGGCGTAAAAACAGAATAAACCAGCAAGTCAAAGACTTGCCGTGATATCGCTGACCACATATCCAATTGCAACTTGTTACCAAACAAAGAGTTAGTGTCTGATTGAAATTTGCCTCGGACGGCAATAAATTTATAATTTATCCCTTGATTTATGTTTCAAAATGTATAAAAATACCAATATGTTAACGATAACAATATAGATACCATTAATTTGCATTTAATATCTTTTGAGAACATCTCTATGACGATTATGCAGGTAGCAAAAAAGGCTGGTGTCAGTTGCATGACCATATCCCGGGTTATTAGTGGCAATGGCACTGTCAGTCCGGCCACCCGCGAGCGGATTCTTCGGGTTATGCGGGAAACGGGGTATGTACCATCCATTGCGGCCCGGGCCATGCGCAGCGGCGATAAACTGCGCGCCAATTCGCAATTGTGCTGTGCCTTAATTTTTGGGGCCGACACCCAATATGCCCGCGATTTTTTTTATGAAATTGCCTATGCGGCGGAACAGGAAGCGGCGGCCAACGGATTATGTTTACTGCAGAGCCACTGGCAGGACACCTTTGATGAATCCTGGCTGCGGATGCAATCCCTTTTTTCCATCGGGGGCCTGTGCGGCGCCGTATTGGCGGGGCAATTCAGCCGCGAAGAGCTTTCGGCTATCAAAAAGAATAATAAAAATCTGGTAGTTATAGATGGGCCGGTTCCCCCTGATTTGCCCGTCGCCTCTTTGGAATCCGATAATTCCGGCGGATGCAAGATGGCACTGGAACATCTTATCGAGCGCGGCGCCAGGCGGATTCTGATTCTTACGGGGCCGGCGAAAGATCATTACTTTTCGCAAGCCATGATCCAAGCCGCGGAAAATATCCGCCATCGATGTAAAGAAATAAAAATTATCCATTCCCATTTAACCAGTGAAAGCGGCCGAGAAATCGTGAAACGTATTTTTGCGGAGGGGAAACGATATGACGGCATATTCGCCAATGACGATGTGGCGATGGGAGCGTTGCGCGGCTTGCATGAATCGGGTTTGAAAATCCCGGATGAGGTAAAAGTAGTCGGTTTTGACGATACCATCCACGGCCGATATACCACCCCCAGCTTAACCACCATTCAAATTAATAAAAGCCAGTTGGGCCGTGAGTCCGTTCGAACCCTGGTAGGAATGTTTCGCGGCCAGGACGAACTATTGAATATCAAGAAAATAGTAAAAGCCAAATTAATTGTCAGGGAGTCCACATAAAATGACTACCATACATCCGAAAGTAATTTTGGGTTTTGATATGGAAACCGATATCGGCAGCTGGACGCCTTTCTATGAAGGATTGGTGCACGGTACGCCCAGGATATTGGAGGTACTTTCGAAACACGGGTTGCGTGCTACTTTTTTCTTTGTGGGGGAAGCCGCCCGATTGCACCCGGAGATGGTGCACATGGTAACTCAGGCGGGCCACGAGGTAGGCTGTCACACTCTGTATCATGAGACGATCGGGGATGAGATCATTCCGATTCCCGGCATTCGGCCGGTATTGCCGGAAGAATGTTTTCACCGAATCGAGGTGGCTGCGGACGCGGTACAGCAGGTACTGGGGAAAAAAGTCACATCCTTTCGTGCGCCGAGGCTCTGGGGAAGCACCGCGATGGTCAATGCGCTGGAAGATCTGGGATTTACCGCAGATGCTTCCTATCCGATGTTCTTTTATAAAGATCGAGTAATACCTTATCATCCGAGCCGTTCGGACTGGACGGCGGAAGGGGATATGAAAATCATGGAAATTCCGAATTTTGCGGATATGACCATCCAGAGCCAGGATCCGCACGGCCGGGACCGGGATGCCTGGCCGATTTTCCGGACGGAAAATGCCCTGGCTCTGGTGCGGCATGTCGATCATATGCTGAAGTTCTATGCGGATAAAAAGCTGCCGCCGGTTTTGTGTTTTTATATGCATCCCTGGGAATTCCATAAAATGCCGGAAGGGCTGATTCATTTTGGGGAAGGAGCGGTGCTTCCGGATCCATTCATCATCAAGAACTGCGGCCGGGTAGCGGTACAAGAACTGGATAATTTCATTACGCTGTTGAAAGAGCGAGGAGCGGAATTTGCCACTGCCGGAGATATGGCGGACTGGGAGGTTTAGAAAATGAAGGTGCTGGATGAGCTTATCGAGCTGCAGAATAAAAACGGATACCTGTATCAGGGGGATCGATGCCGCACGGTTTTTGCCCCGGCTCTGGGGGCAAGAGTATTCTGTGAGCTGGACGGCCGGCTGCTGCACCGGCTGGATATAGAAAATGTTCGGAATCCCAATAAATCATTCAATAACTACGGCGGGAATAATTTCTGGCCGGCCCCGGAGGGAGGCCCATACGGATTCAATTACCGGGGCAAGGAATGGTATGTTCAGCCGGCTATCAATAAGGAGCCTTTCGCAATCCAAACCCGCACCTCGAACCGGGCAAAAGCCGTTAAACAGGTGATGTTGCACAATCGATTCGGGGCCGAACTGGAAGTCATCATGCAGCGGGAATTTGGTATGGATCGTGTTCCCGAACAGATCAGGAGCCTTGAACCCGCCGCTTCTCTGGCCTATACCGTAACGGACTCTTTGGAGGTACGGAATGAAGTTTCTACCGGGCAGGCCCTGATTGCCTGCTGGACATTGGAACAGTTCGATGCCACTGACCAGACCGTTGCTTTTGCCAAAGTGGGTAATCCCCAACAGGCCATCAATTTTGACTTCTATGAGCACCCTCAAGATCGAATCCGTTATGGCCGTGACGGTTTTTTCTATCGTGTCGATGGTCAAAAAAAAGGACAGATAGGCATCCGGAAAGCCGCCCAGGCCGAATATATCGGATTTTATGATCTGGAAAATAAGCTGCTTTGTATCCGTGAGATTATCAGCCAAAGCGGCGGCCTCTACTTCAACATGGCGGATAACGAACAATCCCAAGGGCCTTTCTCCGCCGCGGACAACTTCAGCATATACAACAGTGACATCGATGCCGGTTTTTTCGAACTCGAAACCGTAGCCGGCGCTATGGTCGAAAATAACCTGTTAAAAGGCTCCCGCATGACCAGCAGAACCAGTTTCGCACGGTTCGACAACCGCGATGCGATTGAGCAGTTTATACAAGATCTTCAATAAAAATTGCATAACGAAAGATAATTGCAGCCAGAAAACGTTTAAACCACAAAATTGAAAAAGGAATGAACATGACTAACCATTTACTCCCTGACAGTGAATTTCAGAAACGATGGCAGAAGACTCAGCAATTAGTCCGTGAAAAAGGGCTGGATGTTCTGATTGTACATTCGAATGAGGCGGATTTTGCCAATGTGCGTTACCTGAGCGACTATTGGCCTATTTTTGAGACCGCCGGCGTAATTGTGCCGGCCCGGGGCGAACCGGCCCTGATCATCGGACCGGAAAGCGAAACGTATGCCAGGGACCGGAGCCGCATCCGGAAGATCTATAAAGTGGTCGCGTACCGGGAGAGTGCGGAACCGGAGTACCCGGGTGTACCTGTCGATACGTTTGCCAGTATCTTTAGCGAGATGTTCCCCGGCCAAAAGCCGAAGAAGATCGGCCTGGCCGGCTACCAGATATTCCCACTTCCGGTTTTTAATGAAATCCAAAAAGCGGCACCGGAAGCAGAGATTATCAAAAGCGATGAAATCATCTTTAATCAGCGTAAAATCAAATCCGCCGCTGAAATGGGTATGCTGAAAGAGGCCTTTCGCATCTCGGAAAAAGCCCTGGAAAAAGCATTAGCGGAAATCAGACCCGATATGACCGAGCTGCAACTGGTCGGCATCATTCAGAAGGAACTCTACGCACACGGGGCGGAATATGAAGGCCATCCAACCTATGTATTGGCCGGCAGGAATTCCAACCATGCCATCGGCCGTCCCGGTTATGAAAAACTGGGTAGGAACCGGCTGATCCAGTTTAACGTGGGAGCGCGGTTTGGCGGATATTCTTCCAGTGTAGGCTGCCCTGTATGTATTGGGAAAATGAGTGGGGAGATGCGGCGGCTGGTGGAAGCCGGTTTGGAATTGCATTTTAAAACAAGGGAATGGATGAAGGCCGGGGTGGTAGCGAAAGAGGTGGTCCAGAAGTTTTTTGACCATGCGGAAAAAATGGGGGTCCGCGAAAACGCCCTTTACGGTCCCTGCCACGGGCTGGGGATGATGGAGGTGGAACAGCCGTGGATGGAATCACATAGTGACTATTTGTTGGAAGAAAACATGACCTTCCAGATTGATACCTTTCTCTATAATCCCGAATTTGGCCTGCGCTGGGAAACCGGTGCAGCCGTTACCAAAGGCGGAGTGGAGGTTTTCTCGGATGTAATCAAGGATGTGGTGGAATTGTGATACGATGTCCTTTTAATGGAACCAATCAAAATCGGCATAAAAAATAGTATAGGAGAAATTACCATGGGATATCTGGCAAAAGAAGAACGGGATCTAAGGCTGGTCAAAGTTCGTACTATCATGAAGGCTAAGGATCTGGACCTGGTTCTGGTCTATTATGATGAATTTAACATTGGCAATGGCTGGTATCTGACCGGCTGGTGCCCGCAATTTGAAAGCGGTGCGGTTTTGGTACCCAAAAAAGGCGAGCCGATGATTCTGGGTGGACCGGAGAGCGAACCCTATGCCAAACAGGACAGCGCAATTACGGAAACGCGTAACTTCCCGGTATTCATGGTACCGGATGAGGAATATCCCAATGCCACCATCAGCAGCTTCCCTGCACTCTTCCAGGAACTGAGTTCCACAGTAGGTAAAATTAAACGGGTGGGGATGGTAGGGGCAGGAAGGATGCCGGCGGAGTGTTATAAACAGATTGTAGATGGTTTTCAAGGAGTAGAGCTGATCGATATTACCGGTGATTATGTATCGCTGCGATATAGCAAAAGTAAATGGGAAATCGAACAAATCAAAGCGGCATTTCAACTGGCGGATGAATGTTATGAAGCTATGAAAGGAACGATAAAGCCTGGCGTATCCGAAATTGAAGTGGCCGCTGCGGGAGAATACGCTGCCCGTAGAAAAGGCGCGAGCGGCTTTGGCTTCAGCGCCATTGTGGGCAGCGGTCTGCGATCCAACGCCGTGGTGCCTACCGCCAGCTCGAAAAAACTGGTTGACGGCGAACTGGCCATGATGGGTCTGGCGCCCAAAATAAAGGGCTACGCGGGAGTATTCGGCCATACCCTGCCGGTTTCTGGCCATTACAGTGATAGTCAGAAGCAATGCCTGAAACATATGTCGGAGGCCTTCCGATTAACCAGAGAACAACTGATTCTGGGCAAAAGCGGACGAGAAATTGACGCCCCGGCCCGGGCCTATTTTAAGAAACAGGGGCTTTCTAAATATCTGGTTTGCCCGTTTGCCCATACCATTGGTCTGCATGAAGCGGAATCTCCGTTTTTCGGTCCGAATAGCAGCGACATGCTTCGGGCAGGCATGACCGTCTGCGTAGATATCAGCTTTTTCGGTCATCCGGAATGGCACGGCGGCAGAATCGAGACGGGATTTGAAATCACGGAAAAGGGTGCTGTTCCCATGAGTCCGAAGATGGATAAGATTTTATCGAATTTGTAACTCCGCTTAAACGATCTATGATGTCGTAGAGAGGCAATAGGTATGAATCCATTTTTAGGTATTTTTTTACATGCCATCGGTGGTTTTTCTTCCGCCAGCTTTTACGTTCCCATCAACAAGGTACAGCGCTGGGCCTGGGAAACCTATTGGATCACGCTGGGTTTTGTGGCCTGGGTAGTGATGCCCTGGATTGGAGCGTATTTGACCACTCCTGACCTCTGGGGCATTCTGTCGAGCTGTCCGCACAAAAACTTGTTTTGGACCTATTTTTTTGGGGTACTGTGGGGGATCGGAGGTCTGAGCTGCGGCTTGAGTTTACGTTACCTGGGGCTATCGCTGGGGCAGTCCATATCTCTGGGTTTTTGTGCCGCTTTTGGCACACTGATCCCGCCGATCTTTGCCGGCGATGTGGCCAGCTTGTTTGGTACCGCTTCCGGTCTTATCGTAATGGCCGGCATCGTGATATGTCTGGCCGGCATTACTATGTGCGGATATGCAGGCGCTCTCAAAGAACGCCAGCTTACCCCCGACCAGAAAAAGGAAGCGGTCAAAGATTTTGCGTTTATCAAAGGTTTCTCCGTGGCCGTTTTCGGCGGCATCATGAGTGCTTCCATGGCCTTTGCCCTTACGGCAGGAAAGCCCATAGCCCAGGCCGCTTTGGAGGCAGGAACCGCTTCTATCTATCAGAATAATCCGGTACTGATTGTAGCGCTGGCGGGCGGTTTCACTACGAATTTCATTTGCTGCACGTTCCTCAAGCTAAAAAATAAAACCATGTCTGACTTTGTCGCCAAACCGGACAGGACCTTGTTACGAAACTACCTTCTGGCCTTTCTGAGTGGAGCCATGTGGTATGGCCAGTATTTCTTCTATGGTATGGGAACCACTAAAATGGGAAAATATGATTTCGCCAGTTGGAGTATCCACATGGCTTTTATTATTGTTTTCAGCAATTTTTGGGGGATTTATCTAAAGGAGTGGAAACTGGTCAATTCCAAGACGAAAATGATTCTCTTGATCGGAATACTGGTTTTAATTGCCTCTACTTTTATGATAGGCATAGGCAATAGTATGGCTGCGGAAAAGTAGAAGATGTATCTATTCAAGGGATACGTATAAGATTTCAAATTAATTGTTCATGTACCTGTAAGGGAAATTGATTATGAACCAGAAAATGAAAGCGACAACCATTTTATGTTTTATGTTTTTTGCAAGTATCTCCCTTTTCCCACTCTTCGCCCAACCGGTACCGGAAGATATATTTCCCTTGGCGCTGCATTTTCCGGACCGGCTGCATGCATTTGTGTGGCGGAACTGGCAGTCGGTGTCGCTGGAGAGGATGGGGCAGGTGCTGGGGACGACGCCGGAATCACTGGCGGAGATCGGCCAGTCGATGGGGCTGCCGGAGCAGGGAGTGATTTCGGATGTGTATCTGCAGCGGGGGTATATCTCGCTGATCCGGCGGAACTGGCATCTGATTTCGCGGGAGCAGATGCTGAAGCTGCTGGGGTGGTCGGAGCAGGAATTTGCGTTTAC
>JAKJEP010000640.1:0-321 GCA_022705365.1 Planctomycetota bacterium
GGACTGCCTTAAGGCAAAACTGCGTCCCGGCAATGTACACAGTGCTGACGGCTGGCGTGAATTTCTCGAACCGGTATTGAGGCATTATGCAGGAAAAGGGGTGAGCATAAAGCTGCGCGGGGATGCCGCCTTTGCCACGCCGGAATTGTATGAACTATGCGAAGAATTGGGTATAGACTACGCGATGAGGATAAAAGAGAACGAAAAATTAAACAAACATGTGGAGGAATACGCAAAAAGGCCTGTAGGAAGACCGGGGAAGAAACCAATAATAAAATACATCAGTTTTCAATACCGGGCAGGGTCATGGGAAAAAGAGCG
>JAKJEP010000640.1:331-574 GCA_022705365.1 Planctomycetota bacterium
TAGAACATCACCAGGGAGAGTTATTTCCACGGATAGGATACATAGTGACAAGCCTGCAAGGCAACAAGAAGTCGGTGGTGAAATTCTACAATCACCGGGGCACCTGCGAACAGTGGATAAAGGAAGGCAAGTACGCATTAAACTGGACACGGTTATCCTGCCAGGGATTCAGGGAAAACGAGGTGCGGCTGAACCTCTTTATCATGGCGTATAACCTGGGCAACATATTCCGCACGCTGGCAT
>JAKJEP010000641.1 GCA_022705365.1 Planctomycetota bacterium
ATCAAGAAGATTCCGATGCCGATGGTACAGGTGATCTATGTGAATGTGAGACAGCGAATCTCGATGGGCTTGATCCGGTTGATATTGGGGATTTCGTTATCCTTTGCTCGAACTGGCAAGCGGTCGGGCAGGGATTGACAGGCGATACCAACCAAGACGGGACTGTGGATATTTTGGACCTGGTACCATTGGTTCACCACTGGTTGAGGAATTGCGGAGAACAACCATAGGTTTTTTTAGAAAAGGAGAATCCTGGATTCCCGCGGTCGCGGGAATGAAAAAAGATCTCGTTGGTATTCGCCATCGCCTGCCTTACGGCAGACGCTGCCACCCATATTCGCCATCGCCTGCGGCGATGCGGATTTAAATAGATTTTTCGACTCCGCTGCGCTTCGCTCAAAATGACGATTGGGGTATTATTCGAGTTCTTCCCAGAATTTTTCCTCGGCCTTCTGGAAATCGGCGAAGGTGGATTCCAGTTCGGTGATCATGGACTGGATTTTGTCTTTGTCCATGGGGATCCGTTCGCCGGATTTTTCGAGGAGGGCGCGGAGGCGGAGGGAGGTGCTGTC
>JAKJEP010000642.1:0-239 GCA_022705365.1 Planctomycetota bacterium
CGAATTCCTTTACCATATCGCCTTGACCGTTTTTCCAGGGGCTTTTACTGATATTGTGTTCTGTTGTTTTTGTCGGCCAGAGACAAAAACCGTCATGATGCTTGGCCGTCAGCACCACCCGCTTCATCCCGGCATCTTTAAACACCTGAACCCATTGCCGGGCGTCAAAATCCGTCGGATTGAATACCTTCGGGTCCTCCGTCCCTTCGCCCCATTCCCGGTCCGTAAAGGTATTTACC
>JAKJEP010000642.1:321-568 GCA_022705365.1 Planctomycetota bacterium
CCGCCTGCCGCATGATCTCCTCCTGCTGCTGGGCCGACACTTCCGCCTCCTGCCCCAGCGCCGCCGAACCGATAACCATAAAAACTACACTAATCGCTGCTATCCGCAATTTCATAATCATTACCTCTTAAAATTCCTGTCCAATGTAAATCAAAACCAGAAACACCTTTAATTCCTGGCTACATCCTCTGTTTTATCATTTAATGGCCCCATAAATAACATTGCCGCGTTGGGGGCCAGCGTAATC
>JAKJEP010000643.1:0-245 GCA_022705365.1 Planctomycetota bacterium
CATTTGTCATCATGAAACAGAAACTTTGGCTTATCATCATCACCTATCTGGCGTATTTTATTGATAAAGAACTCTACCAAGCCATTGGCCCCGCCAGATCCGATTGGGAATGATATCGCGATAGATCACATAATCCAGCAGACCGATCTGCAGGCCATCGAAAATCGGGTGATTCTTCGCCCAGTCATCTGCATGATATAACCAGCGAGAAGTATCACCTACGCTACCCTTATTTTTCAAAGGAA
>JAKJEP010000643.1:255-565 GCA_022705365.1 Planctomycetota bacterium
CTTTTTCATTCTCATTTCCTCCATTGATAAACTCTTTGCTTTATCAATTGTTAAAACGAACATATTTCAAACAACAACACGAACACAACACATCCAAGGTTTCACACAAAACCATTCCAATCCTTTTCTCAATCACCACCTTTCATTTTGTGTATTTTTTGGAAAAACCAGCCCGGCCCGGTTGGGAAACCGGGCTGGTTCCTTTTGTTTGGTAAAAGCTTTTAGAAATTAATCACAATTGGTATTTCCCGGATCGTTACAACGCAGCCAATTCTGTGCAAACTGGGCGAAATCTTCCAGATTTACGTAG
>JAKJEP010000644.1:0-249 GCA_022705365.1 Planctomycetota bacterium
TCAGAAGCAGTTCGCCGTGAACGGCATCTCAAAAGCGTGGCCGGTTCCCGGGAAAAGAAAGAGTTGGTTTTGCGGGGCGTAGCTCAGCTTGGCTAGAGCGCTGCGTTCGGGACGCAGAGGTCGCAAGTTCAAATCTTGTCGCCCCGATTCACCTTTTGTAACGACGAGCCGGAAGGGTCCCGAGGCCCCGCCGGCTCGTTGTGCATGCCGGCCGTGTTCTTGGCCGCGGGACCACCCCGCGGGCCGTCG
>JAKJEP010000644.1:327-565 GCA_022705365.1 Planctomycetota bacterium
CCGCCTTGGTCAGCCGTTCGATGTTGTCCAGCAATGCCATCGCCTTGTCCACCTGGTCTTCTATGGAAAACATCTGCTGGGCTGGCGATTCTCGCAGTGCCGCCAGTTCTCGGCGTTTGGTCTCCAACAAGTCGTTCTTCTCGTCCCATACGCATTCGATTGCTGCTCGCCGCCTGGCGTCGGTTTCCATGGCCAAGCTTCGCGTGATCGTCTCCAGGTCTTGCTCCAAGGCACGCAC
>JAKJEP010000645.1:0-255 GCA_022705365.1 Planctomycetota bacterium
TTGGACGTAAAAGTAAATATCCCCTTGCCCAGCTTATCCTGCCGCTCCTGATACGTGCCCGTCAGCTCATCACCCGACGGATCCACCAGTTTCCACTGCCCCGCCTCCAGCCCCTCATCCCCGTTCAGTCCCACATGCATCTGATAGGCCCCCTTCAGCTTCAGCTTGTCCATCCCCTTGGCACTGGCGCTGACCGACCCGGTCATGACCCAGCTCTTGCCGCTGATATCCGGCGTCGCCGCCTCCGCCATCCCC
>JAKJEP010000645.1:318-563 GCA_022705365.1 Planctomycetota bacterium
GAATCCATCTGTTACACATTGTCATACCTCCTGTCCGGCGCTGCGGCCGGCTGCTGCTATAAACTTTTCCTTTTTCCGCGAACGTAAACGACATTGGTTGAGCCTTTACTGGTATTCTATCAGGAATTGACTGAAAATCAATCCATAAAGTCCTTACTTAAAAATAATCATAAAAACTTGCAACTAATGAAATAATAACAGGTTAGATTTTGTCGCCGCCCGAAAAGCAGGCCCCGGAGAAATAG
>JAKJEP010000646.1 GCA_022705365.1 Planctomycetota bacterium
TGCTGCCAATCAGGCTGTCACCGTTGAGATCGCCCTGGGAAATGTAGAAGCGGATTCTTCCCGCTTAACCGATACCTGGGTCGCCCAAGGCACCAACATCCTGTTCGAACAGCCGGCAACCGACCCGGAAACCGATACGTTCAGCGGGCTGCTTTACACCACCGTCAGTCCCGGCGATGCCATTGATGTTCTGATCAAGAGAAATATCGCCTCTGACGGCTACCATGCGGCCATATCCAACATGCATATGACCATCACCGAAGTGCCCGAACCGCTAACGATCAGCCTGCTCAGATAAGGTTATTTGAAAAAAATATGGATATACAGGGCGTCCTTTATTTTAAATAAGGGGCGTCCTGTAATGTAAAAAATCTCGTATGTCGTTTACGAAATGGTGCTCTTTTATATTTGGAGGTTAAAACAATGAAAAAAACTGGTATCCTCTTCATGGTCATGACGATATCCCTTTTGATTGTCATGCCCACCTCTGCCGCAACGGTATGGGACCTGAATACTGACCTAGCGGCGGTCCCCGGCTGGCCCGGCGGTTCACCGGCAA
>JAKJEP010000647.1 GCA_022705365.1 Planctomycetota bacterium
TCTTCCGCCGCTTCTACCAGGTGGACCGCCGGCTGTCGCGCGGCGCGGGAGGCTGCGGGCTGGGCTTGAGCATCGTGGACTACATCGTGCGCGCGCACCGCGGCGAGGTGCGGGTGGAGAGCCGGCCGGGCGAGGGCAGCACGTTCACGGTGCTGCTGCCGCCCGCCGCAAACGCCAGGGGAGCGGCGGCATGAGCGGCGGCCGCATCCTCATCGTGGAAGACGAGCCGGCGCTGGTGCGCGGCCTCAAGGATACGTTCGCCGCCAAGGGCTTCGACGTGCTCACCGCCGCCGACGGCGAAGCCGGGCTGCAACTGGCGCTCTCCTCGGCGCCGGACCTGATCCTGCTCGACATCATGCTGCCCAGGGTCAACGGCTACGAGGTCTGCCGCGCGCTGCGCGAGCACGGCATGGAGATGCCCATCATCATGCTCACGGCCAAGGGGCAGGAAGAGGACGTCATTCTCGGGCTGAACATCGGCGCGGACGATTACGTGACCAAGCCGTTCAAAATCCGGGAACTCGTGGCCCGGGTCAACGCGTTTTTGCGGCGGCGTTC
>JAKJEP010000648.1 GCA_022705365.1 Planctomycetota bacterium
GGTTCGATTCCCATCGCCCGCTCTTTCAAAAAAATACCTACAGCGTAAAGTGTTTTATAGCTATTAACGAACCCTAAACTTCCCAAACCGGAGATGTGGGTTCGATTCCCATCGCCCGCTTTTACAAAAAATACCTACAGCGTAAAGTGTTTTATATCAGTTAACGAACCCTGACTTCCCAAACCGGGCTATAATAATAAGATAATCATTTATTCAAAATAACCTTTTACAAAAGATATTATTTTACGTCAGTTTAATATCAATTTAAATTTTAAAAATAATACTGTTGTTTTATATATTTTTTGTGTTATAATATCAGTATACTATGAAAAAACTTATAAAAATTATTTTTGTGGTTTTGTTGTTTTTTTTGGCAATATACTACATAATTTATTTGGGAATAGAACATAGAAATTCCATAAAAGATAATTTCCAAATGCAGCTTGATTTGACATTGCATGAAATGACTACTCAAAGCGCAACAAACATTGAAACGGAAATAAAAAATAAACTTAATGTTTTGTCTGAAATGTCATCTGTTATCGCTCCTGATTTA
>JAKJEP010000649.1 GCA_022705365.1 Planctomycetota bacterium
TATTCTGCTTGACGTTTGGGTGGCAGGTAAGACGAAACGTCATCCGAACTGGAAATACGCCAATGACCCGGCCCGCTGGAACAAAGCCTATTTTGCCTACCTGAAAAAACTGCATACGAAACTACAGGAACAGGGATATATCTTGGTTCTAAACCACACTACTGATTACGGGTCGGACACGCAGGAATCGGTGTGGAAGCAAATATTAACGATTGCCGATGGATATACAGACGAGGAAGCTCTCGGAAACAGTTTGAACGCAGTTTGAAGCACCATGACAAGATCACAGCACTCGGTAAATTGGACTGGTGGATATTTTACCCAGATAAAGATGAGGAATCGGCTCGAACAAAATTCCTTTATACCTACTCGGCCTTCCTATTGTGCAAAACAGATCGATCTATATTTACCGATCAATCCAGCGATTGGCATCCGGAGTATGATATTGACCTGGGCCAGCCTCAGCGGGACCGGCACCGGATAAATTATGTTTGGGTTCGCGAGTTTGAACATGGGATCGTCGCGGTGAATCCGACAACGGAGATAAGGTCGAT
>JAKJEP010000064.1 GCA_022705365.1 Planctomycetota bacterium
TGCAGAATGATCCGAATGACATTCCGAAATTGGTGGCCAAGCTGGAGGAGGGGTATGATGTGGTGAGCGGGTGGCGGAAGGACCGGAAAGACAGATTTTTGACGCGGAAAATTCCCTCGTGGACGGCGAATTATCTGATCAGCAAGATTACCGGGGTGTCGCTGCACGACTACGGCTGCTCGCTCAAGGCGTATCGCAGCGAGGTCGTCAAACATACGCCGCTGTACGGGGAGATGCACCGGTTTATCCCGGCGCTGGCGAAATGGGCGGGGGCGAATGTGGCGGAGATCGTGGTGAATCATCGTCCCCGGATTCACGGCAAGACGAAATACGGGCTGAGCCGGACGGTAAAGGTGATCCTGGATTTGATTACGGTGAAATTTCTGGGGTCGTTCAGCACGAAGCCGCTGCATATTTTCGGCGGGCTGGGGCTGCTGGCGCTGCTGGGGTCTTTTGCGTGCGCGGCAACGGTGTTGATCATGAAGTTCGGCTACGGGTACAGCATGAACCGCAATCCGCTGCTGATTGTGGGGGCGGTGCTGGGGATGGCTAGCATACAATTTTTGCTGATGGGGCTGCTGGCGGAGATGCTGGCGCGGACTTATCATGAGTCGCAGAAAAAGCCGATTTATGTGATCCGCACGATCCTGGGCGGAAGCGGGGAAAAGAACGAATCCGGGAGCCGGAAGGGGTGAGCGGCTGAGCAAAAGCAGTTGAGGTATTCTGAAGAAAGCATGGCGCGAGCAAGACATAAAACAAGAATCTCCCCGGCGGCCGCTTTGGCGGCGACCGGTAAAGGGCGTGACTGGCGGGCTATCGGCATTTTGGTGCTGGTAGCAGTGCTGGCGGCGATTCCGTTTTTCTACGGCAAATACCGGGAATTCCATACGGACGATCCGTTTGACAGCGGGATGAATATTTATACCGCCCGGCAGATTTTGGAGGGCGGGAAAATCGGGGTGGAGGTTTTTCCCAGCGCCCGGCCGGGTACGCTGCTGGTGAATGTAATCGGGGTGGGGCTGTTCGGCTATTCGGAGTTCGGACCGAAGCTGATGCAGATGCTGATGCAAATGGCGGCGCTGGGGCTGCTGTTTTACACGCTGCGGAAAGTCTATGGGAATCTGCCGGCGGCAGCAGCGGTGATTCTGGCGTCGTTTTATCTGAGTTGTCCGTTTTTTGCGAAGTTCGGCAACGTCAAAGAGCAGTATATGATTGCCTGCATGATCATCGCGGCCTGCGGGCTGATTTTGCGGCACGGGGGCGGGGCGTGGTGGTGGCTGGTGGTATCGGGCGGGGCGGCGATCAATGCGTATTACTTTAAACAAACAGGGGTTTCGGTCGTCATCGCCATGGTGATTTATATACTGGCCCAGCCGATTCTGCGGCAGCGGACCTGGCGGGAGATGGGGAAGGATTTTCTGGGGCTAGGCGCCGGTATTCTCATCGGGCTGATTCCTTTGTCTGTTTTTTATACCTGGCAGGGCTGTTTTGTCCCGTTTATCCTGGAAATTCCCCGGCTGGCGATCAATTTTATTTCCAGCTTTTTCCGGGGGACCACGCCGACGGCCATTGGCGGCGGATCGTATGTCGGCGGCAGCAAGCGGGTTTCGGATTTTGCCAATCAGTTTGCGACGGTATTTCGTTATTACCAGTCTTTTGTCGTGCCCATCGGTTTTGGGCTGCTGGCGATTGGGTGGAAAGTCATTCGAACTATTATTTTCAATAGATCTCGCCTCCATGCCTTTGGCTTGCTTCTGGCACTGCTGCTCGTCTGGTTTTTACTTCGAAGTCATATTCGATATCAACTTCTTCTCGACATAGCCGTTGTATTTTTAGCTGGCTTCCTTTTGTACTATTTTCATATAACGGTAAACGACTTTCAAGACCGGTTGGTGCTTCTTTTTGGCATCTGGTGGCTGCTGGATATGGCGCTGGTGTGGATTTCGCCGCGGAGTTATGTGCAGTATTATCTGCCGCTGAACGGTTCGGCGGCTATGCTGGCGGGGTATGTTCTCTATCGCTGCCGGGAGAATCCGGCGGGGTATCTATGGCTGCTGGGGACTTGGCTGGTGACGGATTTTCTACTGTTGTGGCTGGAGGCGAGCGATTCATTTTTGCACGTTGGCTTGAAGTCCGCCGGACCGAAGGGGTACGGATTGCATCTGGTGTATCATCTAATTCCGGTGGCTATCGGGGCGGGGGTATATTTTCTATTAAAGGCAACGGATTGGCGTCTGGTCCGTTCGATTCTTTTGTTTTTGCTTTGCGTGGTGATGCTATTTGTCTGGAACCAGAAGAATCTGCAGGATTTCCGGGAGAAAATTCAGGAGGTCAGCGATCAGCGGGCCAGGCATAGTATGCCGCTGTGGCAGCAGATTGGGGAGTATATCCGGCAGCACAGCCAGCCGGAGGATGGCCTGTATGTGTGGGGGTGGTATCCGGGGATTTATGTGGCGGCGGAGCGGTTTGCGCCGACCACGTATCCGTCGGAAGACAACATGCACATTACGGCACCGAAGGCACTTGGTTCCCGGATCGAGTTTCTGGTAAAGGAATTGAGCCAGCGGCCGCCGAAATTTATTGTGGATGCCCAGAAAATGCACTATCCGTTCTATACCCATCCGAATTTTGACCTGTGGCCACGGGTGCCGGGGAAGAAAGAATTCGTGCCGCCGCAGATGGCCAAGGAATGGAGCGAAACTTTAAACCTGATTGCCGAGGATTATACCTATCAGCGGCTTACCGATCCGGCGCGGGCGGGTGGGCCGCTGGCGGCGGACAGGGCGCGGGAACTGGCCCGGGAGGAGAAGGCCCGGCATGAGGCGATGCTGCCGCTGCGGGAGTTTGTGATGCAGAATTATACGCCGCTGGATTTCGGGGCGATGGTGGCCTTTCAGTATAAAGGGAAATAAGTCAGCCGGTACATGAAGATTTTGATGGTGAATTATGAATTTCCGCCGATTGGCGGCGGGGCTGGGCAGGCGCACCAGAACCTGCTGCGGGAATACACCAAAATGGAGGGGCTGGAGGTGGATGTCCTGACCAGCGGGTTGGGGCAGGGGCTTCAGCGGGAAGAGATGGCGGAGAATATCACGATTTACAAAGTCGGGATACGCAAAAATAATTTGCATTACTGGCGGAAATCAGAAGTAATGAACTGGCTCTACAAAGCCAGACGAGAATATGATACGTTAATCCAAAATAATCCGTATGATCTGGTACATGCTTTCTTCGGCTTTCCTTCCGGGTGGCTCTGCTATCGCAGCCGAAAACAGTTGCCCTATATCATCTCGCTGCGCGGCTCGGATGTGCCGGGATATAATGAACGGCTGGGATTGGACTATTTTTTGTTAGCGGGTTTATTCCGACGAATTTGGCGTGGGGCATCCTTCCTTGTGGCCAACAGCCGCGGACTGCAAGAACTGGCCCAGCAATTCATGCCGGATCTCAATATTCAGGTTATTCCCAATGGAATTGACACCAATACATTTTATCCCGCAGAAAACTTTGAATTAACCAAACCATTGAAAATTTTGACGGTAGGCAGATTGATCCGCCGCAAACAAATTGATTTGCTTATCGAAGCGGTGGCGAAACTCAATCAATCGGGCCTGGAGGCGGAATTCACTATTGCCGGAGATGGCAATCTTATGGAAGAACTGCAAACATTAGCAAAAAATCTTGGTATCGCAGAACACGTTCATTTTCTCGGTAATGTTTCCTCTGAAAAGATGCCGGAGGTATATCGCAAACATCATCTTTTTGTGATGGCCAGTCTCCATGAAGGGATGAGCAACGCCATGCTGGAAGCGATGGCCTGCGGGCTGCCGATTATTACCAGCTCATGCGAAGGTGTGGAGGAACTGATTGATAACAACGGAGTAGTACTTGGTAACGTTAGCAGAGAAACTGTGGCGGAAACTATTGAAAATCTTATTCAAGACCCATTGCGACTAAAAATACTAGCAGAGAAAGCTCGAGAAAAGACTCTTACTTTTACATGGTATAGTATTGCGAAATCCTATGTGGAGCTTTATACAAAAATAGTATAAATAGCCATCACATGCAAAAGAACTCGAATAAAACTATAAAAATATGCTTTATTGCCCCGAAAGCTTATTCATTATTTAATTCTCGTGTGGAAAAAGTATTTGGTGGAGCAGAGGTGGATTTGTACGTAATTGCTACAGAACTAGCGAAAGATAAAAGTTTTGGTGTTTTCTTTATAGTAGCGGATTATGGACAACCGCCCCAAGAAATTTATCAAGAGGTAACGTTATTGAAAAGCGTGGATTTTGGGCAAAATTCTCTTGTCGGTGCGTGGAAAATCTGGAAAGCGTTAGGTAAAATAGATGCAGATATATATTTCGCGGAAACCGCCTCTCCAGGTATTCCACTGATTTCTCTATTCTGTAAAATGAAAAATAAATATTTTATTTATCGTACAGCCAGTGAACGTGAATGTAATGGAGAATACATCCGAAAGTACCCTTTATTGGCCGGTCTTTATAAGTGGGCTTTACGCAACGCTAGCAAGGTGATTACACAAAACAAAACAGATATTGATCATTTACATAAAACAACGAGAGTAAGATCGATTACAATTCCCAACGGCCATTGGTTAGGTATCCCAAACCAAAAACCGAGAAATACTATTTTGTGGGTCGGACGCAGTGACAGAATTAAAAGGCCGGACCTTTTTGTCAAGCTGGCCCAGGTGCTGCCGAATCACTCTTTTACCATGATTTGCCAGAAAGCGACCAATGATACCGCCTATGAGGATCTGCTATCGAAAACCAGCCAGGTCCGCAATTTGCAATTTATAAAACGTGTCCCCTTTCAGGAAATCGACCGGTATTTTGCTCAAGCTGTGGTATTTGTCAATACCAGCGATTCGGAGGGTTTCCCCAATACCTTTGTTCAGGCGTGTCAGTGCGGTACGCCGATTTTGTCGTTGAAAGTAAATCCGGATGATTTTTTGAATCGGTATCAGTGCGGCCTATGCGCGGAGGGGGATTGGGACCGGTTTGTCAGTCAGTTCCAGCAGTTACAGGATCCGGAGACGGCAAAATCATATGGGGAAAACGGCAGAAAGTATGCGGAGGAGCATCATGATATCCGGAAAATCATAGAGCAATATAAAACTATCTTTCAGCATCTTGTGGAAAAAAAACAAGAAAGGAACCGGCAGTAGAGCCGGAGGAATATTGAAATGGATAGAACCGGCAAAAATGGTGAGCGCCCTATCCGGGTATGTTTTGTGATGGTAGGGTCGTATCCGCTCTTTAATCCTGACTGTACGAAAACCTTCGGCGGGGCGGAAGTGGAATGTTTTCTGCTGGCCACGAAGTTGGCCAAAGACCGGCAGTTTGAAGTCAGCTTTATTGTAGGCGATTATGGGCAGCCGGAGGAAGAGATTCGACAGGGGGTCAGGATTCTGAAAAGCGTAAAGACCCAAAAAAACGGAATGTTCTGGATTATGCCCTTATGGCGGGCGATGAAACGAGCAAATGCTGATATTTATTTCCGGCAAATGTCCTCGCTGGTAACCGGGTTAACCGCTTTGTTTTGTAAAATAAAAAATAGAATATTTATCTATCGCACAGCGCACGAGCGGGAATGCGATGGGACTTATCTGAGGACTCATATTTTGCGTGGTAAAGCGTATATATGGGGATTGCAGCAGGCAAAATGGGTTACTGCCCAAAATTATATCGATGCGGACCATTTACAATCTACTACGGGAGTATCCTCCACGGTTATCCGCAATGCCCATCCTCTGCCGCCTCTTCCTCAAAATGGACGCCATTTCATTTTATGGGTAGGTCGAAATATCGATTTCAAGCAGCCGCATCGATTTTTGGAACTGGCTAAACAGCTACCCGAAGAAAAATTTCTGATGATCTGCCAGAAAACCGGTCTGGACCAGGATTATAACCATCTCATACAACAGGCTCAAGAAATCCCCAATCTAACTTTTCTGCCGAGAGTTTCTTTTCATGAAATCGGCCGGTACTTTCAACAAGCGAAATTCTTTGTTTGTACCAGTGATGCGGAAGGATTTCCCAATACCTATATCCAGGCTTGTATCGGGGGGGCTGCCATCCTGTCCTTCAAGGTGAATCCCGACAATTTTATTACCCGGTACCGGTGCGGGCTCTGCGCCGATGGCAACTGGACCACGTATCTGGAACATCTTCATCTGCTGCTGAAGCCGCAATTAGCCCAAGAATATGGTAATGCCGGTCGAAAATATGTGGAAGAGAATCATGATCTGCGGAAGATCATTGAGCAGTACAAAGCGATTTTTCGCGATTTGGCCGGGAAAAGAGTGAATTTATAAGTCCTTGTGAATATCGTATTTTATAGTTATTTTTCATCCGGTTTCCGCCTGAAATCCTCCGGGGTTCGCCGATAAAATGTCTTGACAGAGGCTATGCGGCTATGATAAGCGGTCTGACTTGCGTTTTTTGGCAATGTGTTGGTTTTTTTGGGCTGCGGTCGGGAATCAACCGATACAATTTGGCAGCAGAGAATAATAACTAAGGTAAGAATAAATACATAAATCATCATTGTTAGTTATATAATGTCTTATAAATAAAGAAGTTATAATATGGCATCCAGGAAAACATCCAATAACGGCAAATATCTGGTCATTGTTGAATCACCGGCCAAGTCCAAGACCATCAATAAATATCTGGGGGCCGGTTTTACGGTGATGGCCAGTATGGGGCATGTAAGGGATCTGCCTAGCAAGTCGCTGGCTGTAGATGTAAGTAATTCATTTACACCAAGTTATGAAATAATCCCTACCCGCCGTAAGCAATTGGCCTCTCTGAAAAAGGCGGCAAAAGATGCGGAATTAATCTATCTGGCGACTGACCTGGATCGCGAAGGGGAGGCGATTGCCTGGCACCTGGTGGAGGCGTTGAATGTCGATCCGGAGATGACGCGGCGGGTGGTATTTAATGCCATAACGAAAACCGAGATTGAACATGCCTTTGCCAATCCCATGCGGCTGGATATGGACAAGGTGAACGCCCAGCAGGCGCGGCGGATTCTGGACCGGATCGTGGGTTATGAAATCAGCCCCCTGCTCTGGAAAAAGGTGGCGCGGGGGCTATCCGCCGGCCGGGTGCAGTCGGTGGCGGTCAAGCTGATCGTGGAGCGGGAGCGGGAAATCCTGGCCTTTGTACCGCAGGAATATTGGAAGATTACCGGCCTTTTCAGCACTGCGAACGATCCGCAATTAGCGGGCCAGTACCAGACGTTTATCGATTCCTTTAAAGATAAACCGGCGACTTTGGCACAGAAGGGGAAATGGCTGGCGGAGCATAAGAGTCTGGAGGCGGTGCTGGCCATGTTTGCCAGTGCGCCATTTAAGCCCGATAATGAACAGGCGGCCCAGAAAATTCATGCGGCCCTGCAAAATGTCTCTTATAAAATTGCGGACGTTCAGACCAAACGTTCCAGTTCCGCCCCTGTCGCCCCGTTTATCACCTCGACTTTACAGCAGCAGGCGGTGAACCGGCTGGGCTTCTCGACGAAACGAACGATGCGGATCTCGCAGCAGCTTTATGAAGGGATTGAGATTAGCGGCCAGGGCAGCATCGGTCTGATTACCTATATGCGTACCGATTCTACCCATCTGGCAAAGGAGGCCATCGAATCGGTGCGAAACTTCATCGATGCGAATTATGGCAAGGAGTATCTGCCGGAAAAACCGAAATTTTATTCTTCTTCCAATAAAGCCGCTCAGGAGGCCCATGAAGCCATTCGGCCTACGGATGTGAATCTTACGCCGGAAAGTATTCGGGGGGATTTGAGTGACGAACAGTTTAAGCTGTACCAGCTTATTTGGAACCGGTTTGTTTCCTGCCAGATGACTCCGGCCTTGTGGGATGTAACCACTGCCAGCATCTCGGCCCAAACGAAAATCGGGGAAGCGGTTTTCAAGGCCAACGGCCGGAAACTGGTTTTTGACGGATTTATGCGGGTAGCGGGCCTGACCATCAGCAATGGGGATCAGATGCTGCCGGCTCTGGCGAAGGATCAGCCGGTCTGGCCGATCCGGACCGAGCCAACGCAGCATTTTACCTCCCCCCCCGCCCGCTACACGGAAGCCTCGCTGGTCAAGACGCTGGAGGCGGATGGAATCGGCAGGCCCAGTACCTACGCATCGATTATCTCCACCATTCAAGACCGCGGTTACGTCGAGCAGTTGGATCGCAAGTTCTATGCCACGGATCTGGGCATGGTGGTGACGGATAAACTCAACGAACATTTTCCACGGGTTATGGATGTCAGCTTTACCAGTCATATGGAAGAGCAACTGGATAAAATTGAGGAGCAGCATCTGGACTGGGTGAAGGTTCTGGAGGAGTTTTACGGGCCTTTCAAGGAGAATGTGGAACGGGCACATCAGGAAATGAATCATGCCAAGGCGGAAGTACAGCCGTCCGATTATACCTGTCCGGAGTGCCAAAAACCGCTGGTGTATCGTTTTGGGAAAAACGGCCGTTTTCTTTCGTGCAGCAATTATCCCGAATGCAAATTTGCCGCCCCCTGCGACCGGGAGGGGAAAATCGCGGAGCCGGAAAAAACCGAGCACAAATGTCCCGTCTGCGGCAAGGATATGATTGTACGCAGGGGCCGGTTCGGCTCGTTCCTGGGCTGCAGCGACTATCCGAATTGCAAGACCGTGCAAAAGATTGACAAGGAAGGCAATATCCTGCCGCCCAAACCTCCGGCTGAGCCTAGCGGCATCCGCTGTCACAAATGCCAGGGTGACCTGGTCATCCGGCAAAGCAAGCGCGGGCCGTTCCTCGGGTGCGGGCGGTTCCCCAAATGCCGGACCATCATCAGCATCAAGGAGCTGGAGCATTTGAAGGAACTGCAGGCTCAGGGCATCTGGCCGCCGAAAACCATCGAAGAGGCCGATGATCTGCTGGGGAGGGGGAAGAAAAAATCCGAAGAGAAAGCGGCAGCACCCAAAAGCGGAAAGAAAAAAACGGCGGCCAGTTAACCACGGCATTTGCTGATTACCCCATCTGATTTATGACACATATGATATAAAGATTGTATATTTTAAAATATACGCCATAATGTCATTAATAATGACGAATGGACATTTTTTATTATACAAAATACAATTCGGGTGATATAATAGATCGGTTGTATTTGGTTTATATATTTGTTAAAAAAAGAGTTATGTATTTTTAAGATCGTGAGAAGCTAAGCATGAAAGGCTTTTTTAACCAAATTTTACGGATTGATTTGTCAAAAAGAACATTCCGATACGAAGCCATTTCGGATGAAATTCTCACAAAAACCCTAGGCGGCAAAGGGCTGGGGACCTATTTGCTGATGCGGGAAAATCCGGTGGGTGTGAATCCGCTTTCCCCGGAAAATGTGTTTATCATTGCTGTGGGACCGGTGACCGGCACGAAGATGTGGAGCCAGTCGCGGTTCGGCACTTACACGAAAAGCCCGGCGACGGAGGGTTATGGCGAATCGTATTGCGGCGGGGCGCTGGCGCCCAAGATCAAAGGGTGCGGTGTGGATGCGATCATCCTCGAAGGGGGTTGTGCGTCTTTGAGCTGGCTGGCGATTGATGAAAACGGCGTTACCTTCCACGACGCGGCCACTCTGCGGGGGAAGGAAACCTATGAAACGGAAGCCGCCATTCTGGCACATTCGCGGGAGGGTGCGGGGGCCATGGTAATCGGACCGGCGGGGGAAAACCAGGTCGCCATTGCCTGTATCAAGTCGTACAAATGGCGCAGCCTGGGCCGGGGCGGCATGGGTGCGGTGCTGGGGGTGAAAAAGGTGAAAGGTATAACCTTCGCGGGTACGAAAGATTGTGAAGTTGCCGACGAGGAAAAGCTGAAAAACCTGATCAAGTCCATCGCCCAAAAGGGAAAGGAATCCCCGGTGACGGAAGTCTATCAGAAGCTGGGGACGCCTATGCAGGTCAAGGTGACCAATACTCACCAATGTTTTCCCACGCGCTATTGGCAATCGGGCCGTTTTTCGGGGTGGGAAACCGTCTGTGCCGATTATATGCAGGCGAATTTTGAGGTGAAGGCGCACGGCTGCCCGAATTGTTTTCTGCGCTGCACCAAAAAATCGCGCATCAAAAACGGCCGCCACGCCGGGCTGGAAGTGGAGGGGCCGGAGTATGAAACGATCTATGCCATCGGCGGCCTGAACGCCATCGAGGGGCTGGAGGAAGTGGCCTGGCTGAACGATGTTTGCGACCGGCTGGGCATCGATACCATGAGCGCGGGGAATATCTCCTCCTTTGCCATCGAGGCATACAGACGCGGCAAGATTAATTTTGCCATCGATTACAATCAGCCCGACCGGGCGGCGGAACTGTACCGGCTGGTGGCCCACGGGGAAGGCGTCGGGAAAATTCTCGGCCAGGGTATTAAGCAGGCCTCCCGGCAATTGGGGCTGGAGGATCTGGCCATTCATGTCAAGGGACTGGAACCGGCCGGATTCGATCCGCGGGTGCTCAAGGGCATGGGGCTTTCGTATGCCACCTCGGCCCGCGGGGCCTGCCATCTGCGGGGCACGTTCTACAAGGCGGAACTGTCCGGCCAGATCGAAAAGGAGCAGATCGAGGGCAAGGCCAAACTGATGATCGATTATGAAGACCGCTGCGCCCTGTTTGATTCGCTGGTATTGTGCCGGTTCTTCCGGGACTTTGTTCTATGGGATGAACTGGCGATTTTAATCGAAGCGACCACGGGCCTGCGCTTTGACAAAGAGCAACTGGAAATTCTGGCCAACGACATTACGCAGATGACGCGCCAATACAACCGGCGGGAAGGGCTGGACGGCTCGACCGACACCCTGCCGAAGCGTTTTTTAACCGAGCCGACCGAAGAAGGGGCCACGTTGACCCGACAACAACTCGATACGATGATCAAGGAATACAATGAAATTAGAAACACCCGAGAAAATGAAAAAAGAAAATGCCACCAGTAGTATTGCCAACATCAGTTGGCAGGAACGTTATCATGCCTCGCAGGTCTATACCCTGCGGTGCAAGATCTTTGACCGGCCCAGTATGCTGGGGAAGCTCACCACGACCATCGGCAATGCCGGCGCCCACATCGGGACCATTGCCGTATCCGGTCTGGACAGCCAGCACAAAATCCGCGACATTACGGTTTTCTGCATCAATCAGGATCATTTGAACCAGGTGACCAAGGCGGTGCAGAAACTCGACGGCGTGGAGCTGCTGGAGATTCGTAACAACGTTTTGGAATCCCATTATCGCGGGGCGATTGAAACCCACAGCCGCATTCCCATCACTAATCTGACCGATTTACGCATGGTTTATACCCCCGGTGTGGCCTCCATCTGCGAGAAAATCGTTGCCGAGCCGGCTTCCGCCTGGGAGTTGACGGGGCTGTGCGACCGGGTGGCTATTGTCACCAATGGCACCGCCGTTTTGGGGCTGGGCGATATCGGGGTGCTGCCGTCGCTGCCGGTGATGGAAGGCAAGGCCGCCATCTTTGCGGAATTTGCGGGCATCAGCGCTTTTCCCATTCTGGTTGACAGCAAAGATACCCAGACGGTCATTGATACGGTGCTGCGCATTGCGCCGACCTTTGGTGCGATACAACTGGAGGATATTGCTGCGCCGGCCTGTTTTGAGATTGAGGAAAAATTGCAGCAGGCCCTTCCTATCCCCGTATTCCATGACGACCAGCACGGTACAGCGACGGTTCTGCTGGCGGCTCTGATTGGTGCCATCAAGAAAACCTCCCGCCAGGCGGAAAAATGTTCTGCCCTGATCCTCGGCGCCGGTGCGGCCGGGGTGGCCATCACCAAAATCCTGCTGGCCTTTGGAATCGGCGATGTGGTGGTGTATGATTCCTTCGGGCCGATTTATCGCGGGCGCACGGAGAAAATGAATCCCTATAAAGTGCAATTGGCGGAAATCACCAATAAGAATAATGAGAAAGGTCCGCTGGCCGAAGTATTCAAACGGAAAGATATTTTTGTCGGCGTGGCCCGGCCCAATATGGTCAGCCAGGACATGATCCGCTCCATGATGCCGGCGCCGCTGGTCTTCCCGCTGAGCAATCCGGTCGGGGAAATTACGGTGGAACAGGCTTATGAAGCGGGGGCTGCCATTGCCGTCGATGGGCGCACCATCAACAATGCGCTGGCGTATCCGGGGCTGTTCCGCGGGGCACTCGACGCCAAAGCCGGCGATATTACCTTTGACATGCAGATTGCCGCCGCCCATGAACTGGCCCGGTTGACACCGGAAGGAGATTTATTGCCGAATATCCTGGACCGGCAGATCCACAAGCAGGTGGCGCAGGCGGTGAAGGAAGCCTGGCTGCTGAGTGCCGGAAAATAAACCCAGAGCCTGGTTTTCAGGGCAGAGTAATCTGTGCGGCCGCGGAGGGCTGGATGGTGGTTTTTTTGCTGTCGGCGTCCTCCAGGCGGCAGGAGACCAGACCGTCGCCATTGTCTTTCTTTTTGACTTTGGCCAGGATTTTCTCCGGCACCGAAAACGAAGTCATTCCCGCCGGCACTTTCACAGCCAGGCGGTTTTTTTTATCTGCAAAATCTCCCGTGGTGCTGAAGACCAATTGTAATTTTTTGGCCAGAGAAGGCGCACTGAAACTCACGGGCAGACTTTCC
>JAKJEP010000650.1:0-234 GCA_022705365.1 Planctomycetota bacterium
TTCGAGGATGCAGCAGCCGGCCTCGGCCATACGGGGGCCGCCGAGACCTTCACAGCGGGTGTTGGGGAATTGGTGGCGAATCTGGCGAATCAGAGCGGCAGCGTGCATATCGCCGCTGGCTTCGGCGGCACTGATGAATATGGTGCGTATCTGTTCCTGCAAGCGATTCCTCGTTACGTTGTGAAAACAGAAAGAATCTTAACATCCCCAGGGCTAAAGTAACAGAAAAAAATA
>JAKJEP010000650.1:289-552 GCA_022705365.1 Planctomycetota bacterium
TTTCGATTTTCAGCGGTCTTTTTGCCCGCCTTCTTCGTTCTCGTCGCTATCTGTCCTCAACCTATATACTTATAGGCCTGCGGAAGATAGCTCCTGCGGCCTCGAAAGCGGCCAAAAATTTACGCTGAAAACAGACTGTCGAAGCTGGTGGACCGAATAATAGTTCATAAGACATCCTGAACCACGGAGTTATCAATATATTAGTCAAAATCCCGTGAGAAATGCGGGTTAGTCTCCCCCCAAAAAAAAGTAAAAAAAATGTG
>JAKJEP010000651.1:0-270 GCA_022705365.1 Planctomycetota bacterium
CGATCTGAGCATCATCGGCCCCGTTTCGCCGCTGGCGGATGACCGGCATGGAATCGCCCTGCCGCTGCTGTATGTCCTCAACGACCGCCGCGACCTGAACACCCCCACCGTCGTTTCCTCGATATTATTTGATACTACCGGCCCCGGCCCCGAGGTCCCCGCCCCCAACCTGGACAGCCGCGTAACCGTCTGGACCAAGGCCGGCGGATTCACCTTCCGACCGATCGACCTGGAAAAAGGCCCCATCCTGATCCCGGAGCGCGGTGTTTT
>JAKJEP010000651.1:293-545 GCA_022705365.1 Planctomycetota bacterium
CCCCCCGCCAATTCATGGCGGAACTGAAGGCGAAAAACCTCAAGAGCATTCGCCAAATGGTCCGCGAACATCCCGAGGCGGCCTCCTGGGACGAACTCATGCAGCAGGTCCGCCTGTGGCAATGCCCGAAAGATACCCCCGTGCCGGCGTATCCCGACGTGGATAACCCGCCCATGCAGGTGCAGCTTTCCGATACCCGCTGGACCGACGCCTGGCGCGCCGCCTGCAACCAGTTGAAAGGCAAGCATATGT
>JAKJEP010000652.1 GCA_022705365.1 Planctomycetota bacterium
CAAATACATTGAGAATAAACAGGATCATTTGGCGTATTTTGCCATAGGGTGTAAATGCGGCGTCCGGAAGCTGGCGGTGCAGGGCTATTGGGTAGATAGTGAATGGAAGCCGGGAACGAAAATATTCGCAGCTCCCTTTGCGGTGCATTGTGCGGCGTGTAACCGCACGGTGGAACTGTTTGATCCCCACAAACATGGTAATGATGGGGAGGCAGGATTTGGCTGCGGAATAACCGGAGAAGGATCCCCAATTTCCTATACATGCAGTCAATGCGGCGAGGCTATTTTTGAATTAGCTGTGGGGCTGGAATATGGTTATGATGAGGAGGATTTTAAATACGATCCTTCCTTACGAGACCAAGTTCAGGATTATTTTGGTTGGTTTATATTATATGGAAAATGCTGCAAGTGCGGCCATTTTGGGATAATTAGCGATTATGAATGCGCGTAAGTATAGGGCTGTTATGGACAGGCAGGGAGGAAATGGACATGATGGGCAAGGACGGAAAAAAGAATTTGAGATTTGAGATTTGAGAGAAAGAGA
>JAKJEP010000653.1 GCA_022705365.1 Planctomycetota bacterium
CGGCCAGCCGGACGATGCCAAAACCGCACCGGCCGAAATTTCCCAAAGCACCTGATCCGGGCCTCTCGCGCCAAAATCGCGTGATTTTGCCCATGATCGCTGACGGCCGGAAACTATAGTCCCTCCCGAAAGGGTCTTAGTATGGTCATCGCTGGCCATTTGCCTGGTTTATAATATACTCCGTCGCCGCCACCGTATCCTCATACGAGGTTATGTGGCCTTCTTCGGGCCGATGGATCAGCAAAACCCTGGGATTATGCCGCCGCACCTTCTCCACCAGGCGGAACAATCTCGTCCCGCCCGCTGGTAGTAACCGCCAGCGGCATGGTGAATTTCTCCGGGTGGAATTCCGCACTGCGTTTGCGGTACTCCCCGGCGTTCCGCACCTTATATTCCTCCGGCGTTTCCTCCGGCCGGCCGCCGAACGAATTCTTGATCGCCTCCTGGATTCCGACAAAATTGACGGAGTATTCCAGCAGGTTTGCCGTGCCGTTGAAACTGCACACCCCCGCCGCCAACTCCGGATGCAGGGCGGCAAACGTC
>JAKJEP010000654.1 GCA_022705365.1 Planctomycetota bacterium
TTGATGCTCGTCATGAGGGGTTGCTCGGCGATGATCGCCGGGGAGTTCGTCGTTTCGGTGCGCAGGACGCGCAGCCGCTCGTTGCGGTGCGCCCAGGCATAGAGCTCCGGTGAGCCCATGATGACCGAGCTGACGATGGCCCGAGCGGGGTCGAGGGCGCCGGCGCGGTCGAGCTCGAAGACACCGTCGCCGATGGCCTCGCTCCAGATCCCGAGCCCGCGCTTGCCCCGCAACCCGTCCAGCGCCGCGTCGGGGATCTCGCCGATCCCGAGCTGCAGCGTGGACCCGTCCTTGACCCGGCGCGACACATAGTCGCCGATGATGCGCGCGCTGTCGGCCCGGGTCATCCCGCCTGCGTGGGTGGCCTGGTCGGCGGGGGACTCGACGAGAGTGAGCACCGGCTCGTCGACCTCGACGATCGCGTCGAAGGTGTCCAACGGCAGCTCCCCGTCGCCGAACGTGTAGGGCATCTGCGGGTTGACCTGGGCGATGACCACGCCACCGGCGGCCTTGCAGGCCGCGATCGCACCGGGCAGGACGTT
>JAKJEP010000655.1:0-249 GCA_022705365.1 Planctomycetota bacterium
TGGCGACTCCGTCGAGCCGGATCGTGGTCGAGAAGCCGCTCGGCAAGGACCTCGCCTCGGCCAGGGGGCTGAACGCGCAGCTCTCGAAGCATTTCGACGAGGCGCAGATCTACCGGATCGACCATTACCTCGGCAAGGAGACGGTCCAGAACCTGATGGCGATCCGCTTCGCCAACGCCCTGTTCGAGCCGCTCTGGAACGCGCGCTATGTCGACCACGTGCAGATCACCGTGGCGGAGAATCTCGGGG
>JAKJEP010000655.1:259-541 GCA_022705365.1 Planctomycetota bacterium
ATCGCTTCGATCCCGACGCGGTGCGCGACGAGAAGCTGAAGGTGATCCGCTCGCTCGAGCCCCTGAAGCTCTCCGACATCGTGCGGGGGCAGTATCGCGGCAACGGCACGGGGGCGAGCTACCTCGAGGACGTGAAGAACCCGCAGAGCCGGACGGAGAGCTTCATCGCCATCCGGGCGCACGTGCAGAACTGGCGCTGGGCGGGGACGCCGTTCTACCTCAGGACCGGCAAGAAGCTGTCGGCGCGGCTTTCGGAGATCGCTGTGGTGTTCCGCGATCCGC
>JAKJEP010000656.1:0-228 GCA_022705365.1 Planctomycetota bacterium
GCGTCCTGTTGTTCTGGCACTCAGTTGGGAATCGCGTTCTGACAACGCTGTCGAATATGCTTACCGATCTGAATCTCACCGACATGGAAACCTGCTACAAGGTATTCCGCGCGGATCTGCTCAAGAAAATCAAGCTGCGCGAAAACAGGTTCGGTTTCGAGCCCGAGTTTACCGCAAAAGTGAGCAGGGCGAAGTGCAGAATCTACGAAGTCCCCATTTCCTACAGCG
>JAKJEP010000656.1:302-540 GCA_022705365.1 Planctomycetota bacterium
AGGCTGGAAAGACGGGGTCGCCGCCATCTATTTCATCTTCAAATACAGATTCTTCGATTGAAGTCTGTCCGGGAAACCGTTTCTCAGCGCCGCAGCCACTGCATTGCAGCATTGAAAACCGCATCAACCGGAATCGCGTCCATGCAGGAGACCGGTTTGGGGCAGGAGCTTCGATAGCACGGGCTGCAATCGAAATCGGAAACAATCCTGGATCCGCGGCCATAGAGCTCAATTTCCT
>JAKJEP010000657.1 GCA_022705365.1 Planctomycetota bacterium
TCTGCGAAGACCGCGGTATCGAGCCTGAAGAGCAGCTTAAAACCCTCTCCAACCAGCCAGGCGTGTACGCGGGCTTACTGAACCTATTCAGGCACGCTGACCTTAAGTACAATTCGGGGCTGTTCAACTTCACCCACGATAAAGACGATAACACCCCGCCCGATACCTTCACCCCCTCACTCACCATCGATGACCGTGCGCTCAAGGAGATCATTCAAGGGCTGTATTATCCCTGCCCGTACATCTTCAAAGAGATCCCCGTGGAGATACTCGGGCAGGTATACGAGCAGTTTTTGGGGCAGGTCATCCGTTTGACCGCGGGACACCAGGCGAAGGTGGAGGAAAAGCCCGAGGTGCGCAAGGCGGGCGGGGTGTATTACACGCCCAAGTACATCGTGGATTACATCGTGGAAAACACGGTGGGCAAATTGCTGGAAGGCAAAACCCCCACCGAAGCCGCCGCCCTCAAAATTGTTGACCCGGCCTGCGGTTCCGGTTCCTTCCTGCTGGGGGCCTTCCAGTACCTCATCGACTGG
>JAKJEP010000658.1 GCA_022705365.1 Planctomycetota bacterium
TAGGAAGGTAGCTATGCATTTTCAAGTTGAAAATAAAATAAAGCAACAGATTTTAAATATTGCCTCTTCAATATTATCAAGGAATATGAATATTATTGAGGGATGTAGGTTAATTACTTCGTTAAGATTTTCATTAAGTGAAAATAAAACATTACATGAAAATGAAGTATTCAATATTTTTAGAGCGGTGGAGCTGGAAGAACCAGGGCCAGGGCAGGGACAATAGGAGGGTGGCCAGGCAGAGCGAGATGGCCGGCCAGGGACGGAAGGGTGGCGGCGGCTGGGAGGAGCTATACCATCGGCTGGTGCGCCCGGTGCCGGTGGATACGGATTCATGTCATCGAAAGAAGCAGCGGGACGGCAAGAGAAGATGGATTCCCGCCCCCGATCAGGTCGAGGGCAGGCTCTGCGAGGGAATGACCGGCGGGCGGCAGGCTGATATATGGGACAAGATATGAGAACGGATGGGAAACGGCGGGACCGGCAGGAGAAGCATCGGAGGCAGGCAGTTGACCGGAAAGGGGATG
>JAKJEP010000659.1 GCA_022705365.1 Planctomycetota bacterium
TTCGCGTATTCCACCAGGTCGCCCAAATACATCACGCCAACATAGTCTGATATGTGTTCCACCACCGAGAGGTCGTGGGAGATGAACAGGTAAGTGAGTTCAAGTTTTTCCTGCAAATCCATCAGCAGGTTGATAATTTGAGCCTGAATGGACACGTCCAGCGCCGAAAGCGGCTCATCGCAGACGATAAACTCGGGGTTCAAGGCGAGGGCTCTGGCGATGCAAATTCTCTGGCGCTGTCCGCCCGAAAATTCATGCGGGTAGCGATCTTCATAACGTGGTCCAAATAATCATCCAATTCGCGATCGGGCACCAGGCCGTGTTCTTTCACCGCTTCGCCGATAATCTCGCTGACTGGCATGCGCGGGGAAAGGCTGGAGTATGGATCCTGAAAGATTAACTGCATTTTCGGGCGCATTGCGCGCAGCTCTTTGTTATCCAGAGCGTAAACGTCGACGCCTTTGAACAAAACGTCTCCATCTGTCTTGGGGGTAAGCCGCAAAATAGTCTTCCCAACAGTTGTCTT
>JAKJEP010000065.1:0-242 GCA_022705365.1 Planctomycetota bacterium
TTTCCCCGCTGTAATCGTCCAGCTCCCCGCCCAGATGATCCCGCCAGAAATCCACATGATTCAAACTCAGCACCGCCTTCCCCGGCTGCCCCCACACCATCACCGCCGAGATCCCGTTGCCCAGCGGCCAGCCCTCCAGCCATTCCCCCGCCGGCTTACTCAGACTCACCTGATACACCGCCCCGACCCCAGACCCGGCCATCTCCCTAGCCGGCTCCGCCCATAACCCCGCACCGCCCGCC
>JAKJEP010000065.1:295-12660 GCA_022705365.1 Planctomycetota bacterium
AGAAACGCCGCCGCCCACCCCCAGCCTCTTATACTCTTCATGATAGCTTCCTTTCCTGCCATATGTCCTGTCTAGATATCATCTTGACGGAACCGCCAAAAATCGATTTCGTCACCCCCACCCTATCATTTTCCCCAAAAATTTCCACCCCAAATTCCCCGCCTCCGGGTGCCACCTTCTCCCCTTTCGCTCTCAAACCACCATCCCCTTATTCCATCCCCCCGCCCGATGGTCATTTCGACCGAAGCCGAAGGCGAAGTGGAGAAATCTATTAAAAATCCTTATCGCCGTAGGCGATACTGCTGCCATTCCCCCGTACCGCCGGCCTCTTGTCATTCCCGCGCAGAGCCTGCCCTCGACCTGATCGGGGGCGGGAATCTATCTTCTCTTTTGATTTGTAATTCGTAATTTCTTATACAGGAATCCAGGTTTCTCTTCTTTCAAATCTCAAATTTCAAATCTGCTATTCTTTCCCTCCCTTCCGCCATCCCAATCAGACGTAACGGACGCAGGCGTTATAACTTGATCTCAAATTCATATCTGCTACAATGTATGTTTCTAGTATGGTTAATCTGAAATAGTTATAACTTGATCTCAAATTCATATCTGTTACAATATTATGAAGCCCGCACATTTTGGACATACGTTATAACTTGATCTCAAATTCATATCTGCTACAATCTGCTGCTGCATCATCAACTGCTGACGACGGTTATAACTTGATCTCAAATTCATATCTGCTACAATTATTTTTATTTTTAGGGTTTTGTGTTCTCGGTTATAACTTGATCTCAAATTCATATCTGCTACAATAAACCCGGTCCAGATATTCCACAATGACTTGTTATAACTTGATCTCAAATTCATATCTGCTACAATGGATGCCCAGACAGTCAACCGGTCATGGCGTTATAACTTGATCTCAAATTCATATCTGCTACAATGAGGCTTTCGATCCCACCATTGACCTGAATGTTATAACTTGATCTCAAATTCATATCTGCTACAATCGAACCTCAACGTACTTATACCATTCTTTGGTTATAACTTGATCTCAAATTCATATCTGCTACAATTTGTAGTATTCACCGGCAGATACTTGATATGTTATAACTTGATCTCAAATTCATATCTGCTACAATACCTCCGGTGTATCCGCTTATCTACAAAGAGGTTATATCTGATTTGGCAACAAAAATCTGTAGTTTCGGCCCTTATTTTACTCATTTTGCTGTATTTTTTTCTCTTTTTCTTATAAGTTTTTTGCGGGTTTCGATCCGGTTTTCCATTCTATCTTTCTCTTTTGTCAATTCCTTATAATTGCCCAGCATATCAACGAAATATTTTTTCAAAACACATTTTCCATTTTTTCGCTTAGGTCTATATCCTATCTTTTTTGTGTATGGATCCTGAGCTTCTATTTTATCTACAAACATGGATCCATCGATGTTTTTTACATTAATATTTGGGGTTGCCGCTTCAAAAAAACTTACATAATACATTTTGCCATTGATGCTTATCAAATCATCTTTAAACAGAGAAAACCTAAATTCTAAACTTTGATCGGATACAGTAGGCCATTGATCGTAGGGTAGTTTACCATCATCAGGAACATATCGTTCCGGCAACGGTTTATTGCTGTTGATATCTACGGCATATATGGGAACTACATAATTTTTCCCCTGGTTGTCAGTAAATATATCTGCCCGTATCATTTCTTCCATTACCGCATACCCGTTATTAATTGGTATAATTCTGTTTTTGGTCGGTTTTTTCTTGAAACTCGATACGGTATCCTTGTGGGCTGCCGCCGTGGCTTTATGTCTTGGCATTCGGGAAACAAATACTCCGCCCACTGCCTTCTGGATATCTTCCCGGACGCTGCCCCACGGCTTGAACTTGCCTTTCCCAAAATGCTTATACCAGTTTTTCCCCTTTCGCTCTATTTCCTTCGATAGATTCGACACCAGATAAACATGTCCGTAGGTCGAACAGGCCACCACCAGCGCATCCAGCGCATGATGCAGGCTGCTTTCTTCCCGGTCCTTGCTCAATCCCCACATATGCCGCAAAAAAGCGGTCACGCCCCCGCTGCGCAGTTGAATTCGGCTGACTTTATTGATGTCATCGCGTGAGGATTCGGAAAAATCAAAATATTTCCGCAGATAATCGGCTATATGCCGGGCAGCATACCGTGTATCGTTCAGATTCCGGCTGATAAACCTCTCCTTATCCTTCTCTGTCCAGCTTTTGCGAACCAGGTTTTTCCGCTTGGGGTACGGCATCCCGTATAATTTTTCCACCTTCTTCTCAAATTCCCGCCATGGTTGGCTTTCCTTACCGTAGGTTTCCTCAAACCATTCAAAGGGAATGCGGTCCCTCTTGTTTTGGTTGGCTTCCGGACTGCACAAAACCTTATTGTTTAAACTGTCATTAAACGACCGGCTCATTGGAATAATATGATCGATTTCACAGTCTTTGATATAAACTTCATTGGTTGCCCCGGTTGGATAAAAGGTGATGGCCTTGCCGGTATAAGGGCACCATTTATTTTGTTCTTCCGCCAGCCGGAACATCAAAAGGTTTTGTCCCTCCTCTGGGTCTAAACCGGCGTCTCGGCATCGCTCTTCCGCTCGCTTTTTCTCTTCCCGGTATCGTGCCTGACCCCATATGATTTCCTCTTTTCTTTTTTTACTGTTTGCCAGTTCGGTCGCCACTTCAATATGAATCTGATCGATCGGGTAGGTTTTGCTGTATTTTCTGACAATCGCATTGATAAGCTTTCGTGTCTGGGATATCACCCGGGCCACTACCGGGTTCTTTTCATAAAACCCTTTATAGGGATCTAGTATCATCTGTTTTGTATGTTCGATCTTGCCGTAACCGCACTTTTCCTTGGCCTCATGGAATAAACAGCCTTTTTCCATATGCTCCAGCAATTTTTTCATCGCCTCTTGGGAAAAATTGGCCAGTTGCTTCATATTCAGCGTCAATATGGCATCAATAATCTTCAGATCGGCAATGCCATGTTGACAAAGATAATCCGACCGTGTCTCATCGCTTTTGCAATAGGTCAAAGCCTCGGCAATGGCATCCAGTTTGCCGCTGTCCTTCCGTATGGATTCCCAAACTTCCTCTCCGCAAATACCTTCAATCGCCTTCTTGATTTTGTGATAGCCGGTTAGTTTGATAAAGGTGTCTTTTTCTTCAAATTGCTTGATATACTTCGCTTCGCTGCCGAATTCTTCCGCGGATTTTGTATATCCGCTTAATCGGGAAAATCGGATATTCCCGGGCAGATTCAACTGTTTGCGTATTTCAGAATAATACACTCCAATCTTATTATTCCAAATTTTTTTACTTGAAAATATTTTCCTGATCTCCTCATCCAGCAGGCGGCTCTCCCCGGTAAAAATATCAACAATAGGTACGGTATGCTTTTCATCAAATTGCAATTGCCCATTCTTGATTTCACAGGTAAGTTTTTTGGTATATTCAGGATTCCCTTCCCGATAGGAACAAAGGTTAAATCGCAAATGCAAATCATTATTAAGTTTTAACTCCGTGCGAATCTGGGCAAAGGTGACTTCGGTGTTTTTATAGGCAAGGGCTGCGATCTTGTCTTTCTGCTCCTTGTTAAGTGGTCTCAGTTCGCCTTTGTTATTTGGGTCAATCAGCCCCAGAACATTCAGCCGGTTATACAGCATAAATCGTTCCGCCGTATAGCTTTCCTTCGGTGCGCACCGGGCCTCCGGAACAAATTCACACTTACTCATCATCTTCCGAAGCTTTTCTTCATCAATCCCTTCTTCCTGCATTAAGATTTCATCAATATACCGCTCCTTGAATTCTTCCCTTGCCTGGGTATGGCCGAGTTTTCGCTGTTCTTTGAATATTTCATCAATTTCATCCCGCAATAAGGTTCGCGGTATGGAATTTTCATATTGATCGGTGGTATTTCGCTTTCTCTTTTTGTCGTCATTGGCTTGTTTATTGGTCATCCAGAACATCTGGCCGACTGTTTGCCATTTTCCTTCCTTCTTCCCCTCTTCAAAGATTTTACGGACGCGGGCCATGCCCGCCTTGGCTTTACCTGTTTCCGATTTTGCGTCTTCTTTTTCCAACTCCTCCGCCTTGGTATGAAAATAAAAACCCCGGTGATTGGCGATATGATACAATACCCGAAATAATTCGATATCACTGAGTTTTCGTTGCAAGGCTTCATGGCGTATCCGCCAGACATCTAAACTCTCATTTCTGCTTTCCCCTTTTTTGTGCTTGAAAATCGGATCATGGCTAAATTCCTCCCCGATTAAATCGTATTCCCGTGCCAGTTGAATCAGGGACTTTAACCGTTTAGCCTTCCGCCGGATGGTTCTTCGGCTGCGCCGGGCGGACCCTCGAATAAGTGCCAGGCTTTTTTTCTGCCGGTCTTGAGGAAGCTGAAACTCCCGGATTCCCGTACTTATGATATGGCCATCCGCTATTTTGTATCTTTCCGCAACCGTCCCGTCCGGATTCTCATCTTGATATTTTTCTTCACGAAGCTGAATCAACCCCCATCCGATAGACCCTACGCCGATATCCAAACCTAAAACATTTTTCCCGCTATTCATTTTTTCCTCACGATTTTTCTATTGACAACTCACGCCCTTGGAATTACAATTTAAACCGAGATCAAGTTATAATAAGTCCTCTTATAGAGGATTGCGGAGTATCCGATTATGGTATCTCCTCGATTTATAACTATAAAGGAGTAAGCCTTTCGCTTGCTCCTTTTTTTATAAATTCTTTTCTCCATTGGTTTTCCAACAGCAATAATTTTGTAAATAATTCATTTTCTCGGAAACCCACAACAGGCCTCCAACCAAGGCATCCCTGCCGCCAATATATATAGTAACACCACTCTTTTTTGACTGGCCCCCATTTTAATAGAAATCACCACCCCCAGCCAACCAAATTTTAATTTTCCCCCCTCTTTTATTCATACCCAGCCAGCCCACCCCTCCCCCAGCCATTTTTTCCCTGTCCATTTCGTCCATCTCGTCCATTAAGTCCATCCCATCCCTAAACCCCTCAGCCCGCGCCTGCTTTTCTCAGTGTCCTCGGTGTTCTCTGTGGCTAGCTTTTTTTGAATATGTCACGTGTAAACTTCATTCACTTTTTACTATGTTTTACCCCACTTTTATATCACTTTAACACGCTTTTATATCACTTTTTTCATCTTTTACTATACTTTGTTCAACATTTACCAACTCAACCCAACCGTTACAAAGTACCAAAATTCTTATCCATCTTCCCAAAAATCTTACCTAATCGTTAAAATCGTTATAATCCCTACTATATTATCGGACCATAACTTTCTACGTAAAATAAAGACTTACATCAATTTCCCTAAACCAAAAATAACGACTTACGTAAATTTTTAAGAACAGAAAATAACGACTTACAGCCGGAAAGCAGCTCATTTTTCCCTCCTTTTTTTAAGGACTTATGATCATATTCCGGAAAAGCGAAAAGTTAAAAATATGATACTTGAGAGGCGGCCTGACGCGGGTATAATATGGTTTCTGTTGAACTTATGAACTATTTGACTTTTTGAAAAAGGCAGTTTATGGCAGAGACATTGAAGAAGCTGGACGAATTGGTAGCCTTGTGCAAACGGCGGGGATTTATTTTCCAGAGCAGTGACATATATGGCGGCCTGGCAAGCTGTTACGATTACGGCCCCCTCGGCGTCGAGCTCAAACGCAACGTCAAAAACCAATGGTGGAAGTCCGTCGTCCAGATGCGGGACGACATGGTCGGCCTGGATTGTAGCATCCTGATGCACCCCATGGTCTGGAAAGCCTCCGGCCACGTCGACAAATTCGCCGACCTTATCGCCGAGTGCAAAAAATGCAATACCCGCACCCGCGTAGACCATCTGAAGGGTGCCGAGGGCGAGGAAACGACCCATCATAGTCACGCGGAAGTATCTGAAAATAATCTAGTTAGCAAAATCTGCCCGAACTGCGGGGCCAAAGGCCAGTTCACCAAGCCGATGCCCTTCAAGCTCATGTTCGAGACGCAGATGGGGGCCAATGCCGAGGATTCGATGACGTTGTATCTGCGGCCGGAGACCGCACAGGGGATTTTCGCGAATTTCCGCAATGTGCTGGACACCACACGGATCAAGGTTCCCTTCGGGATCGCCCAGATGGGCAAAAGTTTCCGAAATGAGGTAACGACCAAGGCGTTTATCTTCCGCACGCGGGAATTCGAGCAGATGGAGATCGAATTTTTCTGCAAGCCCGGCACCGATGAGCAGTGGTACGAGCACTGGAAAGAGCAGCGGCTGAACTGGTACACCGACCTGGGGATTCGACCGGAAAATCTGCGGCTGCGGAAGCATGAGGATGATGAGCTGGCCCACTATGCCAAGGGCTGCGTGGATATCGAGTATAAATTCCCGTTTGGGCAGGGTGACTGGCAGGAACTGGAGGGGATCGCCAATCGGACGGACTATGACCTGCGCCAGCATCAGCGGGGTATGCGGTCGATGACCAAATGGTTCGAGGCCAAACGCGACACGCTCAAGACCCCCCTGCTGGGGGAGGATGAGGAGTATCAGAAGGGGCCGCTGAGTTATTTTGACGATGAGGCGAAGGAGCGATATATCCCCTATGTAATCGAACCGTCCGCTGGTGCCGATCGCGGGACGCTGGCGTTTCTGGTGGATGCCTACGCGGAGGAGGAAGTACGGGGCGAAAAACGCAGCGTGCTGCGGTTTGATCCGCGGCTGGCGCCAATAAAAGTGGGTGTGTTCCCGCTGGTGAAAAAAGAAGGGATGCCGGAGAAGGCCCATGCGATTTATAACGACCTGCGGAAGGGTTTCCCCTGTTTTTATGATGAGAAGGGTGCGGTGGGCCGCCGCTATCGCCGGCAGGACGAGGCGGGCACGCCGTTCTGCGTGACGGTGGATGGCCAGACCAGCGAGGATAACACCGTAACCGTGCGGGAGCGGGATTCGATGGATCAAATCCGGATCAACAGCGATCAGGTGGTCCATTATCTGCGGGAGAAACTGCAAATGTAGGAGCCTTGGCCATGCGTTTCATACAACTTTCCCAGTGTACGGCGTGTACCTGGATATGCACCCTTGGTATTGGTTTGCTGTGGTTGATGGCAGAAAGCGCCTGGTGTCAGGAAGCGGTGGGGGGGCCGGGGCAGCCGGGAAAGGTGATGAAAGCCCAGCCCCGCTGCATGCCGGCGGCTGGAACCGTTTTCCAACTGCAGGGGATACCGGGTGAGTATGTCCACGCGGTCTGCGATCAATGGCTGAAAGGGCTGGCCGAGCGGAACCCAGCCATTCTGGAGATGTTTGCCGATCGGGAAAAACAGCCGCCCCGCGAACTGCTGCCCTGGTCGGGGGAATTCGCCGGGAAATATCTGACCGGAGCGGTGCAGATCCTGCGGCTGACGCAGAACGGTGAACTGCGGGAATATCATGCAAATTTTGTGAAGCAGTTCATTGCGCTACAGGCAGAGGATGGATATCTGGGGCCGTGGTCGAAGGAGTATCAGCTTACCGGCCGGGGAGCGAAGGTGTGGGAGAATTATCCCACCTGGGATGCCTGGAATCATTATCATGCCATGCTGGGTCTGATGCTGTGGTATGAGGAAAGCGGGGATGAAGCGGCGCTGCAGGCAACGCGAAAGATTGCGGATTTGTTATGCAATACCTTTCTGGACCAGCCGGGCGGGATGACGGTGATGAAAGCCTGTGCCGTGAATCATGCCCCGCTGCATTCGCTGGGGATTTTATATATGAAACATGCCGAGCCGCACTATCTGGCGTTAATGAATCAGATTGTGGAGAAGGAATTTCCGACGGAGGGGAATTATGTAGAACTGGCACTGGCCGGCAAGCCGATGTCCCAGTTTCCTCATAAGCAGGAAACCGGTGATTCCGATTTTCGCCGCTGGGAAAATCTGCATATCATCATGGGATTGGCGCCGCTGTACTGGATCACCGGACAGGAGAAATACCGCTGGGCCTTTGAGCATATCTGGTGGAACATCGTGGAGCAGGACCGGCATAATACTGGGGCGTATTCGACGAATGAGGCCTCGGTGGGAAATCCGTATGCGATAGGTGCCATCGAGACCTGCTGCGTGGTGGCGTGGGCGGCAATGTCGGTGGAGATGCTCAAGCTGACGGGGGATTCGATTGTCGCCGATGAGTTGGAGCTTAGCTTTTACAATGCGATTCTCGGTTATCAGGACCGCTCGGGCAAATGGTGCACCTATCATACTTCCATGGACGGCCAGCGGATCCCCAGCACCGTGCATATTACCTTTCAGAAGCGGCCCGGCAGCGAAGAACTGAACTGCTGCAGTGTCAATTGTGCCCGGGGCCTGGGCCTGCTGAGCGATTGGGCCTTGATGCAGGATGCGGACGGCCTGCTGGTCAACTGGTATGGCCCCTGCGAAATGAAAACTCCCGTTCAAGGTCAAACGGTGGTTTTAAAACAAACGACCGATTATCCGCGGACAGGAAAAATCGGAATTGAGATAACGCCGGAAAAGGCAGCGGAGTTTGCCCTGCGGCTGCGTATTCCCCACTGGAGTGAAAAGACGGCGGTTGCGGTAAATGAAATGGAACAAAAAGAGGTAAAACCGGGTCAGTATCTGGTGTTGCAGCGGCAATGGCAGCCGGGCGATAGGATTGAGCTGAATCTGGATATGTCACCGCACTTCTGGGTGGGAGAAAGGGAATACCAGGGCAAATGTTCGGTGTATCGCGGGCCGATTCTGCTGGCCTATGCCACGGAAAATCTGAATCTCAAACTCAGCCCCCAATGGCAGCGATTCGGGGAAACCTACGCCTGCAAGGAGGTGGGAGCGACGATTCGGCTGGAGTTCAAGGGGGAGCGGATCGAGTGGGTGGGCAACAAGTTTGATGATGCGGGTATCGCCCTGGTGAAAATTGACGGCCGGGAAGTAGCCCGGGTAGATCAATATGACCCGGTGCGCGGCCAGCCGTTCTCCTGGGAATATACCGGGCTGGAGCCGGGGCGGCATACCATTGAAATTTCCGTGACAGACCAGAAAGCGGAGGCGTCCAAAGACCTCTGGATTAACTTTACCAAATTGCTGCCGGCGGAACGGGAGCCGGTTTTTGATGCCCGCACGTTAACGGCAGAATCCCAAAATATTCTCGATACCGGCAAAGATATCATTGCCCTGGAGTGTACCAATGCGGCGGAGGAAAAGCTGATTCTGCGTGATTTCGACAGCGCCGGCGAAGAGGGGAGATATTATCAATCCTGGCTGGAGGTGCAAAATGTCGAATCTACCCCCTTTAGCCGTACGAATCCGCTGCGCAGCGGTCGGAAAATCAAGTAAAGCGGCTGCGAAAATATTTTGATGAAAAGGTGTCGTATCCAGCTTCTATTCTTTGTCCTGGTGATATCAGGACTACCCTGCAGGAACGGATTGTTCGCCAAACCCTATGTCTGGGTGGCCGATGGCATGGAGCGAGTCGGCCAAACCGGCGAACCAGGCCGCGAAAAGCAGGTGCAATTATTCGCGGCGCGGGGGGAATATGAGCCGTTTCAGGTAATCGTTACGGCCCGGGGGGAGAACCTTACCCATATCAACCTGACGATCAGCGATCTGGAGGGGCCGCAAAAGATCGATAATAGCCATTTCACCTTGTACCGGGAGCATTATATCGAGGTAAAGAAATCGTCCCCGGTTTGGCGCGGGCCGCCGAATCTGCCGCTGGGAGTGGGCTGGTACCCGGATGCCTTGATCCCGTTTATCGATCCGCAGACGAAACAGGATATCCAGGGGGCAAAATACGACGCCGTGCCGTTTGATCTGGCGGCAGGGCGGAACCAGCCGCTGTGGGTCGATCTCTTTGTGCCCTATGACATCCCAGCGGGCTTGTATAGGGGGAACTGTACCATATCGTCCGATCAGGGCAGCGAAGCGATTCCCATTGAGCTGACGGTCTGGGATTTCGATTTGCCGCGGCGGCCTTCGCTGCGTTCGCGGTTTGAGGGCGGCGAGGTGGTATTGCAGCACAAGCTGATGGGCGAGGGGGACTATACGCGGATGAACGCCATTAACGTCGGCATCTGGGCGGGGGGCGGCAGTTGGCAGTGTCTGCCCATTCGCCCGGCGGCGCCGGTGCAGACCTGGACGGAGAAAGAATCTTCTTATCCGGAAGAAGTACGGCCCTATCTCTATAATTATACCACCGATGAAATCAGCAATTGTAAGGATTTATACGAGCCGGTCAGGGAATGGGCGCGGAATATCCATGCCGGCTCCAGCATCAAGAATCTGATTGTCATGGTCCCTACCCCCGAATTGTATGATGACGGCACCGGCCGGCCGGCGGTAGATATCTGGGTGGTGCTGCCGGCGCAGTCCTATGAGCCAGCGGATGTAGAACGAATCCGGGAGGCGGAGGGATTGGGCTGCGAAGTCTGGTCGTATAACTGCAATGTGCAGGACAGTTATTCCCCGAAATGGCAGATTGACTTTGCCCCGCTCAACTATCGGATTCATCCGCTGATTAATCAGTCCTACGGTTTTCCCGGCCTGCTCTACTGGCGGGTGGACCTCTGGTCAGAGGATCCCTGGACGACCTTCGCTGATTTGGATTATCCCGGCAACGGCCATCTAATCTATCCCGGCGAGCCGACGGGGATTTTGCAGCCGGTCCCATCGATGCGGCTGAAGTATTTGCGGGAGGGGGTCGAGGATTATGAATATGTGGAAATCCTCAAGAACCTCGGCCAGAAGGAATTTGCCCTGCGGACCATTCAGCCGGTAGCCGCCGACTGGAAACACTGGACGGCCGATCCCCAGGCCCTGTACTGGGTGCGGCGGGTTCTCGGTGAAAAAATCCAGCAACTGCAAAAAAAGGGAGGGAACGGCTGAATCCGGATTTTTCGATTTACAATTCGGGATTCTGTGCTAAAAAGGAGACAATCGCTTAAAATAAGCTGGGACGCAGGAGGCGTCCGGAACCGGCAGATGGAGCTGCAATGCGTTGGACAGACAAGGCGAAACGGCTGTTATGGATCTCGGTGATGACATGCCTTTGCGGTATGTCATTCGGCTGCAAGGGTGACGGCAAGGTCAATCCTTATATCGCCCAGCGGATCTGGGAACTGACCAGTGAAGACCCCGTAACCGTGCAGGCGGCCATCGATTTTCTGCTGAATCAGAAACCCAGAAATGTGGTGCCTGCCCTGATGGAGAATTTGGATGACATGCATCCCCTGGCGGTGCGAAAGGTGCTGATCCAGGATATGCGTAATTCGGCGGCCCCGGTCCGTCGGTATGAGCCGGAAAAGGTGTGCGATTTAATCGCCGCCCTGTTGCATCATGTGACCGGCGTCAGCCACGGTACTATTTACAATGGTGCCAGCGATACCCAGCGAATCAAGACCATTGCCGCCTGGCAGACCTGGTGGAGCGCGAATAAACAACATTACCAATAAGAAGAAAACTGAGATTGCAAGTTAGGAGTGACATGGAAGCCAATAGAATCCGAATCAGCGAGATGAAGAATCATGTGGGGCAGGAAGTTACGGTATCCGGCTGGCTGTATAATTTGCGGGCCAGCGGCAAGGTGCAGTTTTTGATTGTGCGCGACGGCAGCGGCTACTGTCAGGGGGTCTTCGAGAAAAAAGAGGATAGTGCGGACCGGTTCGAGCAGGTCAAACATCTGGGCCAGGAGTCATCCCTGACTGTTACGGGAACCGTGCGCCAGGAGCCGCGGAGCATCGGCGGCTATGAGCTGGCGGTGGCCGATGTGCGGATTGTGCAGAACACCCAGGGCTATCCGATCACGCCCAAGGAGCACGGCATCGAGTTCCTGCTGCGGAACCGGCATCTGCATCTGCGGTCGCGGCGGCAGTGGGCGCTGGCCCGCATCCGGCATACGGTGGTGGAGGCGATCCGCGGATTCTTCAACAGCCACGGTTTCACGCTGGTCGATACGCCGATTTTCGCCCCGGCGGCCGGGGAAGGGGAGCAGACGCTCTTTGCGGTGGATTATTTTGGCGAACCGGTGTATCTGGCCCAGACGGGGCAGTTGTATCTGGAATCGGCCGCCCTGAGCAAGACCCGCCGCCATCTGACCGAGTTCTGGATGGTCGAGCCGGAAATCACCTACATCGATCTGAACGACCTGATGGGAGTGGCCGAAGATTTTATTTGTGCGATTGTGCAGGCAGTGCTGGCAACGAACCGGGAGGAACTGGAATTCCTGGAACGGAATCTGGCGGAACTGGAGCAGATTCAAAAGCCGTTCGTGCGTCTGAGTTACACCGATTCCGTCGAACTGCTGCACAGCGAAA
>JAKJEP010000660.1:0-243 GCA_022705365.1 Planctomycetota bacterium
TTCTCTGGATATAGGTATTATATAGAAAGAGAAATCTTTGGGCTAATAAAGCCGAAGGTTATGATTTCTCTGGTCATTGCATGTTTTGCAGGTTAAAATCAGAACATGTAAAAAAAACAGTGGGTCACTGAGTGGGTCAGTCGTCACTTGATGGTGACTTGTTTTTCATTTGCTCAGTGACTTGTGAACCCGTTGTAAACCTTATTTTGACCCCAAAAACAGCGTATAAAGCCTTGATTTATA
>JAKJEP010000660.1:287-525 GCA_022705365.1 Planctomycetota bacterium
GAGCCAAAGGTTAGAGGTTCGAGTCCTCTCGGGGACGTTGGTTTTTGGGGAAAAATCACGTTTTTTTGGGTAAAAGTGGTAAAACAGGGTAATTGGGTTGAGTTGGTAAATGTTGAATAAAGTGTAGTAAAAGATGAAGAAAGTGATATAAAACATGAGTAAAGCAGGAGGAAAACAGAGGAAATATCCAGTAAAAGTGAATGAATTTTACACGTGGCATCTGGAATAGAGCGGAAAG
>JAKJEP010000661.1 GCA_022705365.1 Planctomycetota bacterium
GCATGACCTTCGCGAGCGGATTGCGCTCCATTCTCCGCCAGGACCCGGACGTGATCCTGGTCGGTGAAATCCGCGATTCGGAAACGGCGGCGATTGCCGTCCAGGCCGCGCAGACCGGCCACCGCGTTCTGAGCACCGTTCATACCAACGATGCCGCGGGCGCCGTGACCCGCTTCATCGACATGGGCATCGAGCCTTTTTTGATTTCTTCCGTGCTGCTGGTTTCCTTTGCCCAGCGGCTGCTGCGGACCGTCTGTATCAGCCGCCGCAGAGCGCGCTGGATGCGCTGGGCATTACAAAAGAGCAGGGCCAAAACGCCAATTTCGCGCGGGGCAGGGGATGCCAGCAGTGTAAAAACACGGGCTATAAGGGGCGAACCGGCCTTTTCGAAGTTCTGGTCAACGACGCAATGGTTCAGGACATGATCATGAAGAGATACTCCAACCAGCAAATTACAAAAGCGACGATCGAGGCGGGAACGTTGAGAACCTTGATTGAAGACGCGGCGGCAAAGGTTATGAACG
>JAKJEP010000662.1:0-228 GCA_022705365.1 Planctomycetota bacterium
GTGGGTGGTGATGATGACGGTCACACCGGTCTGGGCAAGCGTGGTGATGGTGCGCCAGAATGCACGGCGCGCCAGTGGGTCGATGCCGCTGGTCGGCTCATCCAGGAACAGGATGTCCGGTTCGTGCAGCAGGCCGGCGGCCATGGCCAGGCGCTGCTTGTAGCCGCCTGGCAACATGCCGCTGACGGCTGACGACTCCAGCCCGAACTGTTCAATCGTGGCGGCCAC
>JAKJEP010000662.1:288-524 GCA_022705365.1 Planctomycetota bacterium
GCTTGGGCTCGTGCCGTGCGCAGATTCATGCCGGCCACTTCCAGGTGCCCGCTGCTGGCCGGTAGCAGGCCGCAGAGCATGCGGAAGGTGATGGTCTTGCCTGCGCCGTTGGGACCGAGCAGACCGAAGATCTCGCCCCGCGCCACATCAAAGGATGTGCTGGCGACGGCGGCAAAGTCGCCAAATTTGCGCACCAGGTCGCGCACCACGATCACCGGCCCGTCCCCATTACTATT
>JAKJEP010000663.1 GCA_022705365.1 Planctomycetota bacterium
GAAAGAAAAGATTTTAACCGCGAATGAACGCGAATGGGCCGAGAGGCCCATTTTCGCGCCGCGATCATTCTACCCTATCGACGCTCACGTTGTGAGCTACCATGATCAGACAGATAACGTAAGCGGCTGCACGGCAAGATTTCGTATTGGGATTATTTTTATAAATAAATTCAGTTGCTAACACGGTCAAACGGGCTATATTTCATACGGGTCATTTTGTTGTTATGATTTTTTAGGAGCCAAAAATGTATTGGGATCATAAATATTACAAACATTCCGGTATGATTGGTTTTATGGGGATTCTGTGTTTGGTATTTTTAGGGGTACCAGCTACCGTATTTTTAAGCATTATATACTCCTACGCAATTTTTTATATTCCGTTTGTGTATATCAATTTATTTCTTACCATTGGTTGCGGGGCGGCTGTGGGTTATATGGTGAGTAAATGTGCGAAGTTGGGGAAAATACGAAATAATACTTTTTTGTTAATCACCGGTTTCGGGTTTGGTCTCTT
>JAKJEP010000664.1 GCA_022705365.1 Planctomycetota bacterium
TCTCCACGCAGCCGACCGGCAGAATCGCCAGGTCCGACGTCTGAAGGTAGCGGGCGATCTGCGGCGAGGTCATGAACTCGGCACGGACGTTGGATGCGGCCATCGGTGAGCCTCCACGGAAATGGGCCATGGGCGGTCCGCATGGACGCGCCGCCGGAATCGTGCCGGAACACCGCCCGTCTTCCCGGGACTGCGGGGGCCAGGGCGTGGCCCGGCGAACGTTGACAATTCGGAGGGGTCTTTGTATAGTCTGTTTCTGCGGCCAACGCAATACGTTGGCCGTGTCATTTCCGGGAGTCGGTCCGCCCACCCGCACGGTGGGCACGGCTATCTCGGCAGACAACGGGGCCGGAGTGGCGAAACTGGCAGACGCGCGGGATTCAAAATCCCGTGAGGTTCACCCCTCGTGAGGGTTCGACCCCCTCCTCCGGCACCATCTTCTTCCTGACTGTGAGTGACTCCCATTGACAATCGCGACAGAACGCGACACGTTGCCCCGT
>JAKJEP010000066.1 GCA_022705365.1 Planctomycetota bacterium
GGCCCCCGTACCGGTAAAAGTGAATGTACTTCCCGATATGGCCATATCCTCCTGATCGGTATTCTTTACGAGGATAGTTTTGGCCCTTCGGCCGGTAAAGGTACTGTCGGTGATAATCCCATTCACTTCGATATCCCCGTAATTATGCCCTTTGAACGTACTGTCCTTAATCGTTCCGCCCACCGCCATCCGGTCATAGTTATTTCCCGTATTATCTTCGAAGAACAGCACGTTGGTAATATCGTTGGCAATAGTCAGATTTCTGAGACTTTTGGCGTTAAAAACACTTTCTGGAATCTCCGCATCTCCCAGGCTATCCGCCGCAAAATCCCGGAACTTATAATTCGCCGCCTCCACACTGCCGACAGTTCCCAGCTCCGACCGCTCGACCGTGCCCTTGCTGCCGGCAGCGGCGACCACTGCATCGATCAGACCGGCAAACCGCAATTCCCGCAGGGACCCAGCCAGAATCATCTGTCTCAGATACAAATTTCCGGCGGTAGTCAGATTTTCCCCGCTGATCATGGAATCCGTTTTGCTATTTTGGATTTCCAGCCAGAGCAGTTCCACCACTTTGCCGCTGCCCGGCTGCTGACCCACCGTCAGGAGAATCTGCCCGGAACCGGCATGGATGAACTGGAGGTTTTCATCCAGGTAATTGACCAGATTTTGCGTCTTTCCGGCGATGACATAATCCGCTTCAAACAGGCCGCCGCGCGGAGAGACCACCAGGTCATAGTAATTCCCGCCCGTTCCCGACGACCCTTCCACGGATACCGTATAATTTCCCGCGGCCAAACCGGTCAGCGGAGTATGGTCCAACGCCGCCGCCGCCGTAACCGTATATTCTTCCAGCAAATCCCCATCCGGATCGGCCACCGAAACCTTCATCTGGGTCAAACCCGCCAGTTGCACTACGGTATTCGGCTCAAACTCGTCCGCGTTGACATTTCCCAGCCGCAAAACAACATCATCAAATTCCTGGCTGGGAGATTCCTCTCCTTCGTCCACCTCGGTTCCGTTCCTGCCGATAGCAAACAGATCCCCCGCGGCATTCAAAACCAGATGGGTAATCCGGACATCGGTCAGCCCCGTTGCGCTGTCAATCGCTGATCCAGATAGAGCCAGACTGAATTGCTTAAACAGCCCGTCTTCACCCTGGGCACTGACACCCATCGCATCATAATCCGTTACGAAAATATACATGTTCGGATCGGCTCCGCCGTCAAAAGCAAAGGTGACCTTCGCACTATCATCCGCCGTATAATTAACTGAATCAACATCAGCAGGGCTTACCGCCATAATCGTATCATTCGGATCCCCGCTGCTGCTGAGCTGGTAGATACGGGGCTGATTGGCGGCGATGATACCCACATACGGGGTGTAGGCAGTCGTATCATTCACGGTTTCCGCCCGTATCTGCAAGTCGCCGAAAACAAAGTCAAAAAAGCTGTCGTCCAGAACCTGCTCATAATTCAGTTTCAGAATATTTTTTGCCCCGTTTTGCGAGACAAACAAGGCTCCATTTTCGTCAAAGGCCAGATCCCCGCTGGAGACATCGCCCGGCGTTAGACCGCCGCCATAATATTGTACCTGGTTTCCCGCCGCATCCATCGAAACCAGCATGGAACGGGAGGATCCCTTCAGAGTGATGGCCAGCCGGTCCTTCAGGACCGAATTCGAAGGCCCGATTGCCATATCACAGACTGACCAGCCGGATTCAAATTCGTGAATCGTGGTTATCTCCCCGTTTTCATCGATCCGCAGTACGGTGGAGATTTGGCTGCCGGAGGCATAGGTCCCGACAAACAGATATTCTTCCCCGTTCATTTCCCCAATCGCAATCGAGATTACCCGGTCGGCAAACTGGGATAAAAAGCCGTGTGCCACGCCGTCCGGGCTGACCCGCCACAAATCGGAATGGAAACCGCTGGCGGAATTGCTGCTGTTGTCGTTTTCGCTCAATACATATAGATAATCGCCGTATTTGCCGCCATAGCTGAAGGCCATATCGGTAATATCAAAAAAACCCGCGTTCCAATCGCCCCCTTCGGGAATCGGATTGCCATTGGGATCCACAAAGGAGGTGATAAACTCGCTGATTTGCCCCAGACTGTTCACCTGATAGATGGTCCCGTCCAGCTCATTGCCCAGGCTGGGGCCAAACGTACCCATATACATCTGATTGCCAAAGGTTCCCCCGGTATCCAGAACCAGAGCCGACGGATTGATAGTGTCATATTCATCATTCGGATCGAAAAATAAAGAAAATTCCGCCTGGTCCGGTTCATCCGCATTGGCAATGACTTTGGTAATCCCGCCGCTGCCGCCCCGGGAGGCACTTAGTTGAGCGGCATAAAAAACTTCCTGGCCGGATACCGCATAGGCCCCCCTGCCGATTGCCAGCGAATTCACCACAAATTTATCTTCCGTCTGGGCCATGATAGTTGCTGGGATGACGGTAACGCCGGTCTTTTGCTCGGCGGTCATATCCCGTTCCACGGCTTCGGCCAAAACAGTTCCCCCGGTATATTGTTGTATGGCGGAATAATCAGCGGCTATTTGCAAAACCGACCGGCTGGTCTGGTCTGCCGCATAGATCCGGCCCTGGCCATCGACCGCGATCTCCACCAGGTTCGGATCCTCCACCCCGGTGACAGCCGTTATATCCTCTGCACTTACAACCAGACTGGCAGCCAAACCATTATCCAGATCGACCGCCAGAATTCCCCCGCTGCCGGATATGGTCATCAGGAGCATTCCGTCATTGGTTACCGCCAAATCATGCACCGCAAAGGTATCGACGGCTATTCCCGCTGCCTCGGCCAGCGGTGCCGAACCCAGCAGGAATTCCGGTAACGTGGACTCCTGGGAGGTATCTTTCCGCCACAGGCTGTTGTTGGCGATGAAATATACCCAATGGTCCGTACCGGCTGTCAGGGCGGTTATGGCCTGGTCCTGCACCTGGCCCACCGTGAACTTCAACTCAATCTGGCCGTCCGTTTCAACGGAAAACCGATAGATGTCCACATCCTGCCCGCTGCCCAGACTGCCCTCTACCCCAATGGCCAGAATATCGTCTATAAAATCCAATACCTGGGCCGTTTCCGGTGTGTCATTGCTTTCCTGCTCCGCCACCACCTGATCGGCATAGTCCAGCACGGAAAACGAAACCGGTCTTGGCAGAGGCGCATAATCAGATAAAACCGGGATTGGGTTCCAACCACAAATGAGTAAAATATAAACCTGTACCTTCCAGAAATGGCTTTGTTTTGGAATTTTCATCATAACCTTCCGTTTTATTTGGCTATTTAGGTATTTTGGGAAATGTAGGGATTCTGTTTGGTCTCCAACTCATCGTTTCAGGATTTTTAACCGTGCCAAAACATACCGTTCATTTTTCCACACTTTACTAATTATTGCCATTTTACCAAAATCAGGGCTTAAAGCAAGTTTAGTCAATGCTTTATCCATTAACCACAGTTATTTATATCACTTTTGTTCTGCTGGGAATCCCCGTACAAAAAAGAGAAAAAATCCACCACTTTTTTTCCATTGAAAAACCCGTCTTTCATGGCTAACATGCGGTATAGCAGGAGGTTTAGGCTATGGCCGAGGATCAGGCTGCTGCCGAAAGGGGTGATGGTTCGCCGGAAAAACCGGTCGAAACAGCCCGCGACAAACCCGGCCAGGATGGCCAGAAAATTTCCAGCGAAATCGAGGCTTTCGCAGCCCGGCTTTCCCAGGAAGAGCGTATGCTTATTCTTTTAAAGAAAGAGCTTTACGATGGGAGTTGGCAGGCAATGAAGACGGACCTGGAAAACCGGCTGACCGGCAAACCTTATATTTTCAAGCTGGCTAACCGGATACGTGACGATATGGACCGCATCGCCAGGCTGCAAGCATTTGAGGATGCTCACGGAATCGATCTTAGCGATTTTGTCAAGCCGCCTCAGCCCTGATGGTTTGGCCTGGGGCTGAACAAACGCCAGCCGGATGTTCCTGCATGGCGTGCTGATATAAACGAGGTAAATGGAACTTGCCTGAACTTCACAGACCGGTATCCATCAAAATAGGTAATGTAAGTTCCCTGCTGGGGTTTACGGAGGTACATGGTGTCTAAGAAAAATAATGATATTGGTAAAGGATGTGCATTTTTTTCCCCCTGGCCGGGCCTGCTGGCGGTAACGGTCCTGCTTATCCTGATCGGATGTCCGTCCGCGCCGGCCCAGTCGAATCCCGGTCCGGCCGGCCCGAGTGCCGCTCCGCCGCCTCAGCGGGTAGCCGGCATAGCGGTCGAAATGCTGCGGAAGGCCGGTCTCCAGGCCCGATGGGTGGGTTCGGTACCCCTGGAACGAGACGGTGTGGTTTCACGCATTTTTTATCGGGGGGGGAGATTGTTTGTCTTGACAGACACCAATACCCTGTTTGCCCTGGATGCCAAAAGCGGCCTGATCCAGTGGTCTGCGGTGGTCGGATCGCCCCATATCATTTGTTCCCCGGAAAATTTCTTTGAAGAGAATCTGCTTTACATAGTGGGGAACACATTTGTCCAGATCCGGCTTGCCGATGGCAAAATTACCCAGCAAATGAATGTCCACTTCCCGGTTTCCACCTCCGCGGCCCGGACGAAAGACCGGATTTTCCTGGGCAGCTACGATAAAAAGTTTTACTGTCTGCGGGCCTCCGATGGGATCACATTGTGGCAGACCCTTTGCCCGGCGGAACCGACGGGGACCGTGACCGTCAGCGGCGATAAGGTCTATTTCGTCTGCAAAGACGATACCTTATACATCTCGAAAACCGATGAGCGCAGCCTGGTCTGGAAGGTTCCGACCGCCGGCGATGTTCCCGGTGTCACCGTGGGGGAGGACCTCTGCTATTTACCCAGTGCGGATACCGCTCTGTATTGTATCGCTCCCGAATCGCAGAAACTGGTTTGGAAACACCTCACGGGCGGTTCGCTGGTCGAACCGCCGGTGCTGACGGCCGGGGCGATTTATCAGCCGCTCAAACATGCGGCACTTTTGTGCCTCAACCGAAACGACGGCTCCCGTCGCTGGCAGCTTGCCGACGGGCATAATCTACTGGCGGAAAACGGGACTCTCAGCTATGTCTTTACCCTTAATCGGGAACTGGCCATCATGAATAACCAGACCGGAAAACGGGAGCTTTCCTTTTATCTGCCCAGCCTGCAATTGTTTGCCTCCAATACCGAAGATTCCTCGATTTTTCTGGCCGGCAGAGAAGGTACGATATTAGTTCTTATGCCCGCCCAGATAGAGACGAAATAATTTAGTTTGTTCCAGGAGTAGTGATGAGTAATCCAATTAGAATCAAGCGTGCCCTGATTTCCGTATCCGATAAAACCGGCGTAGTCCCTTTTGCCAAAGGCCTGGCCGGCCTGGGGGTTGAAATCATCAGTACCGGCGGAACCGCCAAATCCCTGGCGGAGGCGGGAATCCCGGTCATCGGCATTGAAAAGGTCACCGGCTTTCCGGAAATGATGAACGGCCGGGTCAAGACCCTGCATCCCAAAATCCACGGCGGCCTGCTGGCCCTGCGCGATAATGCCGAGCATGTCAAGGCCATGCAGGACCACAATATCACCGGCATCGATCTGGTGTGCGTCAACCTGTATCCGTTTGAGAAGACAGTAGCCAAGCCGGACTGCCCGTTCGAGGAGGCCATCGAAAATATCGATATCGGCGGCCCCAGCATGGTGCGTTCTGCCGCCAAGAATCACAAGTTTGTCACCATCGTGACCAGCCCCGATCAATATGATACCGTTCTCCAGCAGATGAAACAAAACGGTGGGGCAGTCTCGGCGGCCACCCGCACGGAACTGGCCCGCCGGGCCTTTGCCCTGACCGCCGCCTATGACTCCGCCATCAGTGCCTATCTGGCCGCCCAGGCCGGCGAAACGTTCCCTCCGCGGATTACCATCGCTGCGACCCGGGGTGAAGAGCTTCGATATGGGGAAAATCCCCATCAGAAAGCGGCATTCTACCGGCTCAATAAAAAAACCGGCGAACCCTGTGTGGCCAACGCCCGGCAGTTGGGCAGCGGCAAACAGATCAGCTTCAACAATCTCATGGATACCAACGCTGCCTTCGAGCTGGTCAAGGAATTCGATGACCCGGCGGTTGTGGTGGTCAAGCATATGAATCCCTGCGGCGTCGCGGTCGATCCGGATATCACCGAGGCCTATCGCAAGGCCTATATCGCCGATGTGGTCAGCGCCTTCGGCGGGATTATTGCACTCAACCGCCCGGTTACGGAAGAACTGGCCGATGCCATCGCCGAATCGTACCAGCGCTGGGGCAAGGATCTGGGTGCTGCCGGCTTCTTCGCCGAGGTGATTATCGCCCCCGAATTTGATCCCCGGGCGGTGGAACTGATCCGCACTCGCAAGCGCTGGGGCAAGGAGGATGTGCGCCTGCTGGAAACCGGGCCGATCGATCGGTCTCTTATCAATCGTGATGAATATGACCTCCGCTACATCGTAGGCGGAATCCTGCTCCAGCAGCGCGACCTGGTGGCCTGGGAACCGGACCAGATTAAGCCCGTTACCAAGCGCCAGCCGACCGGTCAGGAAATGAGCGACCTGAAACTGGCCTGGACGGTCGTCAAGCACGTAAAAAGCAATACCATCGTACTGGCGAAGGACAACTCCGTGGTGGGTGTAGGCGCCGGCCAGATGAACCGGGTCGATTCCGGAATGCTGGCCATCCGCCAGGCCAAAGCGAAGGCCAAAGGCTCCGTCATGGCCTCCGATGCCTTTTTCCCCTTCCCCGACAACGTCACCCAGGCAGCCCAGGCCGGCATTACCGCCATCGTCCAGCCGGGCGGCTCCAAGCAGGACCAGATGAGCATTGACGAAGCCGACAAGCACAACATCGCCATGCTCTTTACCGGCAAACGGCACTTTAAACATTAAGCAGTTGAGGTTTGCCCCGACCTGAATTCCCAGATTACTACCCTCCGGTTTGTCCGGGGGGTTTTTTATACCGGTTTCTATATCATGGTTCAGGAACAAAAAGCATTTGATGTAATTATACTGGGCGGCGGGGCGGCGGGGCTGATGTGTGCCCAGCAAGCCGGCCGGCGCGGCCGGCGGGTCGTATTGATGGACCGGGCCAGGCGGCTGGGGACGAAAATCCTGCTCTCCGGCGGCGGCAAGTGCAATTTCACCAACCGCCAATGCTCCGCCGAAAATTATATTTCCAGCAATCCCCATTTCTGCAAATCCGCCCTGGCGCAATTCGGTCCTGGTGATTTTCTGGACCTGGCCGGGCAGTACCATATTGCTTATGAAGAACGAGATCATGGCCAGTTATTCTGCCGGCGTTCGGCGGAAGATATTGTGCAAATGTTGATCGAACTGTGCCTTCAGCATCAGGTGACCTTTTTGCTGGATTGTTCCGTTCACTCAATCACAAAAGAAAAACAGTTTATCATTACCACCAACCAAGGAACTATCACGGCTGAATCGCTGGTTGTGACCACCGGCGGCCTCAGTTACCCGCAGGCTGGCGCCGGTGATTTGGGCTACCAGATAGCCCGGCAATTTGGTCTGGCGGTTACGGCCTGCCGGCCGGGTCTGGTGCCATTGCAGTACAATCCCGTGGAACAGAGTATTTTGACAGAGCTGACGGGAATCTCCGTGGAGGCGGCCGTCACCTGTCGAAATAAAACATTCCGCGAAAATATCCTTTTTACCCATACCGGTCTGAGCGGTCCGGCCATCCTGCAAATTTCCAACTACTGGCTGCCGGGCGATACCATCACCATCGACTGGCTGCCGGAAATCGATGTCTATCAACTCCTGCTGGACCGGAAGCAAACGAGCGGTTCCGCCGCCATCCCAAGCATACTATCCCACTACCTGCCCAGCCGCCTGGTCCGCCTCTGGTCCCAGCCGCCCTTTCCGGATATACCCCTGGCCCAGTGTACCCTCTCCCAGTTACGCCGGGCCGCCGACAGTATCAATCGATGGCCGTTCCAGCCCGGCGGCACCGAAGGGTATGCCAAAGCCGAAGTGACCCTGGGCGGCATCGACACGGGCGAGTTATCCTCAAAAACGCTGGAAGCCAAAATGGTCAAAGGTCTCTATTTCATCGGCGAGGTGCTCGATGTGACCGGCCAGCTCGGCGGCTATAATCTGCAATGGGCCTGGTCCAGCGGTTATGCCGCCGGCTGTGCGGTTTGATTTGTTATTTTAATTTTTTCGGCAGCGGCACCACCCGGCGGCGCAGATTGAAAAACCGGATAAACTTTGAAATCGCATGACAGCCCAAAGTCGTAAAGCGGGGATATATAGTAAGTATATATATAAATACTTTGTATCGAATCGAAAAAAGATTTTGATATCGTTTTAGAAGAAGCCTTATATTATCCCTGCAATTTTGAAAAAGCAGTCCACGTATAGTAATCGATATCATATGTTTTAATATTGGTTTAACTTTGTTTGACTGGCTAAATTTTGCAGATAGCTCCAAATGCTTATCATAAAAATTCAACATTGTAGGCAAATTAATCTGTTTTCGCATTAAATCGCGATCCGTTTCGATATGATAGGTTGCTAATGGCACGGATAAAAAACCTATTTTAGGCCAACGATAAGCAATTCTCATCCACATATCGGTATCCTGACCTCTCCGCAAATTCAGATCAAAATAACCTATCTCATCAAATACTTCTTTTTTAATCAATATTGTATCAGTACAAGGCATTACCCCGGAAAGGACCATTGCAAAATAGTCATTGAAATACTCTTTGCCTGACAATAACTTTTCTATTTTTGCAGGAATCGTATAGGGACTGCATCGGTTATTGATAGAGGATCGAGTATAGTAATTTGCCCCAATCCATACAATAGTTTTGTTTCGAGTCACAACTTGAATTTGTTCTTCTAATTTATTGGGCATCCATTCATCATCGGCATCCAGAAAAGCAATCCATTTACTAGTTGCTCTTTTGATGCCAACATTTCGCGCGGCACTTGCGCCGGCATTATTCTGATAAATATATTGTACTTGTTGCATGTAATTCTTTAGTATTTCAGTTGTATGATCCGTTGATCCATCATCAATCACAATCACTTCATTAGCCGGATAAGTTTGCAACAAAACACTATCGATAGAGCGTCTGATATAGACCTCGGCATTGTACGCGGGGATAATTACAGAAACAGTTTCTCTCGAACGAAAATCATGATTCTCTGCTATATTCATCTGTTATTTTGGGGAATTTCCAATACCCTTCTCCGAGTAATTTTCTTTCGTAATTTAAAGGTCCTTACACACCATGATATTGCCTGCAAAATAAGCATCGTCAACCTTGGGAAAATAATCAATAACCGAACGTAAAATATATATTTTTTAGGCAAATAAATACTGAATTTCCTAAGAACATTTTTAACTTCATAAATTCTTTCATCAAATAATGAACTGCGAATCCAGGAGCGTATATTTCCTACCGCACAAGGTAGATAATTATCCAGTTGTCCATAGTCTTGAGAAAGTTTTATATGTTTTTGTACTAAAGCGGACATATCCTTGAAACTTTGATGCTTTCGCGTGCTACTATCAGGTATGTCCATATGGTAGATTGCTAAAGGTTTACTGATATACCCGATTTCTGGCCAATGATAGGCAATACGAAACCAAAGATCCGTATCCTCTCCCCGAAACAGGCCCGGTAGGAACAGCCCTGCTTCTTTGATTACTGCACGCTTGATAAGCAGGACGATAGTACAGACCGGAATACCCGCCATGCGGGCTTGAAAATAATTGGCAAAGCCGTTCTGACCGCCCAGCAGCTCCGCCGCTTTATAAGGATCTATGGATGGTCCCCTTCGATTTTGCTGACAGGAGCACAGAATGTAATTCGCCCCGCACCAGACCCACTCCGGATTTTCTTCCAGTAACCGGACTTGCAATTCCAGCTTACGCGGCAGCCATTCATCATCGGCGTCCAGGAAGGCAATCCATTCATGGCGGGCGGCCTGAATACCGGTGTTCCGGGCCACGCTGGCCCCGGCGTTCTTCTGGTACAGATAGCGTACCGCCGGGCCGTACAATTTTACTTTCTCTGCCGTGTGATCCGTCGAGCCGTCATCCACCACAATAATTTCATCCGCGGGGTGTGTCTGTGCCAGTACGCTGTCCAGACATCTCTGGATGTACTTTTCCGCGTTATAAGCGGGAATGACTACGCTGATCCGTATTTTTTTCTTTTCTTCGGAAATCTTCTTTTTTGTTTCTATCTCAGACAAGGGAAATTCCTATTCCGGGCGGCACCGCCGGAGGCAATCCTGAACCGCGGCCTCTACCGCCCGGCCAATAATGTCCCAGGTATATTGGGATTGAAACAAATTCCATCCCTGCTCCGCCAGGTGCAGACCCAGCTCCGGCTGTTTTAGTAACTGAATGCATTTTTCCGCAAAATCTTCCGCACTCTCTGCCAGCAAAATGTCCTTTCCATTCGACACATTAATCCCATAAGCTCCGATCGGAGTGGAAACCATCGGGCACATCCGGCTGAAGCCTTCCAGAATTTTTAGCCGCGTTCCTCCGCCAAACCGCAGGGGTACCACCATAGCGGACCAGGCGGCGATCTCCTCTCCGGGATCCTCCACAAAACCCAGTGATTCAAATCCGGGGTGATTGAGAAAATCCGCGTTTGCGGGTAGTTTGCCGATTACCCGAAAACGGGCCTGCGGGATCTCCTGCCGGATTTTCGGCCAGACCTCCCGGCCGAACCATTCCAGACCGTCCCGGTTGGGAGGATACGCCATCGCCCCGATAAACCCCAGCCGCAGCGGATCCCGTTTTCCCAGGACCGGTTTTTCCGCCGGTTTCTTAAAACCATTTGGGATGACATGAATACGTTCTCCCCCGCCCAGCACCTGCCGGTCCGCCTCACTGCAAACCGCCGCCAGGGTAAACCGCTCCAGCACCCCCATCTCGCGGCGTTTCCAATGGCTCGAAACCACCTGATCCGAAAACCGCTGCCGGAAACTGCAGGCACACCCGGCTTTCCACTGATATTTCATAAAATTCAAATCATCGATGTCGATAATGGATCGCAGAATCCGGTATTCCCGGAAGCAGTCCGCGGCATAAAAGCTGTGGAACCAGACCAGATCATGGTCCGCCAGTAATCGATCAAAATAGTTCCGATCCGCCCCCGAAACCGGATCCGAGCACCATTTCGCCCAATGGTGTTTATATTTGCCATGTACCCTGGCCAACCATTTGGGTACGTTCTTTTCCTGCATCTCCAGCAGAATCACGGAATCGAAATCCCGGCGGGCTATCGACAGCGTTTTTTCATCGAACCATTTATCCACCCCCAGAAAGGTAACCGCACCGCATTTTTTCAACTGACGTCCGATTTCGAAGGTCCGGATATGCACCCCATGCGCCGGCGAACATCGCATCGTGGCATTCACATATAGTATTTTAACATTCGTGGCTGTCATAATACCCTGCACTGCCGGTGTTCAATCCAGTTCCTCCGGTTCAAAACCAAACAGTTCCATCCACTGGCTGGTCTGGCCAGGAACCAGGCCTTGGTGCTTTTCCCGCGGTTCCCGGCTGCGCACCGGTTTTTTCTCCTGCCGCCGGCTCATCGCCAGCAGATACTCATTGGCGCTCAGCGAGGTCGCTTTGCGCCGCCGGGCCGCTGTCCGAAGCCGGTTATCGGAACTTACCACGATCAGCCGCCGCGGCGCCGTATTCTTCTGGATCAGGCTTACCAATATGCTATCGGCATCTTTTCCCCCTCCGCTGAACAGTACGCTCACATGTTTTTCCCCATCTTCCTGCGAAAAACTGCCCCGCGGCCGCGTTCCGTCAAAGACCACGATCGCCCAATCCCCGATTCGATTCATGTCCTTTTCAATCCACTGGCACATAGCCTGCGGAATCGTGTCCGCCCACTCTTCCGAATACTTGCGCAGGGCATGATACAGGTTGTATCCGTCAATTAAAAAAGGCATAGCACAGGCTTCATCGGTTGAGTTGAAATTGGATGACTCCTCCCACAATCGTATAAACCGCCCGGCCGCACAGCGTCCAGCCGTCATACGGACAATTGCGGCTTTTCGAATAAAACCGGCTCACCTCCACCTTCCAGCTATGATAGGGATCAATAATAGTGATATCCGCCTCGCATCCTATCCCCAGGGTGCCCTTGGCAATCCCCAAAATGCGGGCCGGCCCGCTGGTCATCATCGCAATCAGCCGGGGCCAATCAACTGTCCCCGTTTCAATCAGCGCCTTGGCATACAACCCCAGGGCGCAATCCAGGCAGATGATTCCCGACGGCGCACTCAGAAATTCCAGCTCCTTTTCGCTGGCTAAATGGGGGGCATGATCTCCCGCCAAACAGTCGATCGTCCCGTCCGCCACCGCCTGCCGCAGGGCTGTGATATCCTCCGCCGTCCGCAGCGGCGGATTCATTTTATAGTTCGTATCGTACCCCTGGCAGGCTTCTTCGGTCAGCAGCAAATGATGCGGCGTCACTTCCGCCGTTACCCGGATTCCCTGCTGCCGGGCCTGCCGCACCATCTGGGCCGAGCCTGCCGTGGAG
>JAKJEP010000067.1 GCA_022705365.1 Planctomycetota bacterium
TCTGGTTAATACCGATCCCCCCTACAACGTCAAAGTCGAGCCGCGCAGTAACACCGCTATCGCTGCCGGCCTGAGTTCGTTTACCAACAAGAAGGCCCAGCTGCATCACCAGGGCTTCGACCAGGCACGCGGCGTCAGTGATCCCAAAAAGGCCCGCAAGAAGATGCGTGCCAAAGACAGGCCGCTGGAGAATGATTTTCTTTCGGATGAAGATTTCGATCACATGCTCCACGCCTGGTTCAACAACGCAGCGCGGGTGCTTATTCCAGGCGGCTCGTTTTACATCTGGGGCGGCTATGCCAATCTCGGCAATTATCCCAAACCGCTTAAAGAGGCGGGATTGTATTTCTCTCAGGGGATCGTCTGGGACAAACAACACCCGGTTTTAACCAGAAAAGATTTTATGGGGGCGTTTGAAATTTGTTTTTACGGTTGGAAATTAGGCAAGGGACATCGATTCTTTGGTCCCAACAATGCACCGGACCTGTGGCACGTGAAGAAAATTCCGCCCCAGAAGATGGATCATTTGACGGCCAAACCGGTGGAACTGGCTGTGCGGGCAATCCAGTACTCCTCTAAACAAGGCGAGAATGTCCTGGACTTGTTTGGCGGATCAGGTTCGACGCTGCTTGGATGCCAGCAAACGGGCCGTAAGGCATTCCTGATGGAAATCGACCCATTGTATTGTGATGTCATAGTCCAGCGATTTGAGAATTTTACGGGATTGAAGGCCCAGCGGATTCGTCCTGAGATCCCGAATGCTGTTTAAGAAAGCGAGCGATTTGATGTTTGTTCTTTTGCCCTTGCGCAACCGCCATGACAAAGTCCGCCAGCGCCGGGTTGTCGGTCTGGAACCGGATGCCGTTCAATCGGAGGAAGGCCAGCGCACAAACCGTTCCCGTGCGTTTGTTTCCATCCACAAACGGATGGTTCATGATGAGGTGATACAGATAGGCCGCGGCCATCTCAAACAGGTCCGAATGCATGGCTTGTCCGCCAAAACCGGCTTGGGGCATGGCCACCGCCGACTCCAAAAGCCCTTTGTCTCGGATCTGGCCGCTGCCGCCATACCGGCCGACCTGATCGGCATGGATCCTCAGGACCTCTTCAAGATCGAGGAAAACAATCTCCATTGGCTAATCAGCCAGATTCTTGAGGGCCGGCCCAAAGTCCTGGTTGATCTGGTGGAGGATTTGATTCAATTGGGCCTGCTTGCCGTCCGGCCGAATCGGGGAAATCACCAGCTTGTCGCCGTTGGTCGTCACTTCCACCTCGGTATCCGGGGTAATTTGCAGCAACTCCATGATCGGCTTGTCGATAACCAAGGCGTAGCTATTGCCGTGTTTTATGAGGTTTTTGACCATCCCATCAATACTCCTGATCCTCGTATACACATAGTATATACGAAGGTATCGGCCAAGTCAAGGGGGAAATTAAAGAAAAACCCCGGCAATTGCCGGGGTTCTGGAGGGAAAAAGCATGTTAATGGGTCATTTGCCAGCCAGTGCAAACTGTCCGCGGTCGACCTTCTGGAAGCGGGATTCCTTGCCCTTGGTGTTGATCTCTTTGAGGATCGCGGCATACAGGGTATTGGCCGGTGTCTTGCCGTCCTTACTCTTCCAGTAATTCTTGGCTGCCATGGTCTCGATCAGCTGCCGGCAGGTCATGGGCTCTTTGGACTCGGCCAATACCCGCACCGCCGAATCCAGGGCCGAGGCCCGTTTGACCTTGGGCGACGTTGGCCCACGGTTCGATTGGGCGGCCTTTTGGGCCTGGGTCGCGGCCTTGGCTGGCTTTGTGCTGGACTTAGCGCCTTGGGCCGACGTAGGCGTTTTCTTGGGATTGTGCAGCCCTACCAGGCGGTCGGCGGACTTGATGGCCACCGGCTTGTTGGTAGTCAGCCCAATCGCCTCCCAGCCGCCGGCTGGGGCGGCCTGCATAATCCGCACGGGCGTGGTGTTCCGGCCGACCTTCAGGTCGTAGACGCTGCCGATTTGGATGTCTGTGGGTTTCATAGGATTTTTCCCTTTCCGTTAAGATTCCAGGGTCCTGGTTTGCCTCGGCCGCTTCTTTACAGCCGGGTTTCCTCAAGCGTGTCTTCAATGTCCTGGACCTGGATGCCGCTCATGAAACTGAGCGTTTCCATCAGGTTCTGGCGAACGTGCTTGAGGCTGCCAACATGCGTCCAGTCAATTTCTTTGGGTTCTTTTCCCAATTCGCATTCGAAGAATCCGAGCAGGTTGGTGATGTCGCTTTTGGCATTCTGGTATTCGGTTTTTACGTCTTCTTTTGCCATGTTTTCATCTCCTGTATTTGGGTTTCTTTCGTTCAATTCCAGGGATGACTTACCGGCTTTTTGGACTGAATCCAAGGGAATTAAGGCCTTATTTTCAAAGAATTTACATTATTTTTTAAGGATTCTGGACAAGGGGTAGAATGAATCAAAAAACGGTAAAAATTACGGCCTTAACGGTAGAAGAATTGGCCAAACTGCTAAGCCAGGCGGGCCGGAAGGCCATATCTGGACAAGAGGTGCTGGCAATTGCCGAAGCGGCAGGCATTGTCCGTCCGGGCGGTATGATTAACCTGATCGAATATACCGCATTCCTGGCACGGGAGGTGGCCGGTGGCGCCGATTAATCCAACCCAACTGAAGCCCGCCGAACTGACGCGGCTGCTCAATTCCGCCGGCTTTGGCGAGGTGATCAGCGAGCGCACGCTCCGCCGCCATCGCAACCGCGCTGGATATACCATCGGGGATGCCAGGACGGTGGATTTGTTCCGCTATGCCGCCTGGTTGACCCATCGGTATCTGGAGCCGCCCAAGAAGGAACGCACCTATGAGGAGATGAAGGAAGCGGCCCGATTGCGGAACGCCGAACTGGCTCGGGCCGGACAGGACATCGGGCAGATTCCGGAAGTGGTCAATCCGCAGCGTAAGGCCGCTGCCGCCGCCAGTTTCAAAACCTTTTGCGAGGTGTATTTCCCAGAAGTGTTCTATCTGCCCTGGTCGCAAGACCATCTGAAGGTCATCGAAAAGATCGAGACAGCAGTCCGTCAAGGCGGTCTGTTTGCCCTGGCTATGCCCAGGGCGAGCGGCAAAACTTCTTTAATGCAGATGGCCTGTTTATGGTCGGCCCTGATCGGGGCGACCGAGTTTGTCACTCTGATCGCCGCCTCCGCGGAACGCGCCAAGGACCTGCTGGAGAACATCAAGGTCTGGCTGGAGACCAATGACCTATTGCATGAGGATTTCCCGGAAGTAACGTTTCCCATCCGCGCCTTGGAGCGGATTACCAACCGCCAAAAAGGTCAGCGATACAAGGGGATCCCGACCCGGATCGAATGGGTGGCCGACAAGATCGTCCTGCCTACCATCGAAGGCAGCCAGGCATCCGGGGCGGTCATCTCCTCCTGCGGGATGAAGGGCTCGGATATACGAGGCCAGAACTATGCCCGCTCCGATGGCCGGGTAGTGCGGCCGCAATTGGTGATGGTCGATGACCCCCAGACCACCGAATCGGCCTGGAGCCCCTCCCAATCCCAGCGCAGAGAAGCAATCCTGGCGGGAGACGTATTGGGCATGGCCGGTCCCGGCAGGAAGATCTCCGGGCTGATGGCCTGTACGGTGATCCGGCCAGGGGATATGGCGGACAACATCTTAGACCGCCAAAAGCACCCCGAATGGCAGGGAGAGCGGACCAAGATGGTCTATGCCTTCCCGACCAATCAGAAACTCTGGGCGCAGTATGCGGAGATCCGGGCCGATTCCCTGCGGAATGATGGGGATGGTTCTGAGGCCACGGAGTTCTATCGCCAAAATCGGGAGGCGATGGATGCCGGAGCCATTGTCGCCTGGCCCGAGCGTCACAATAAGGACGAACTATCCGCCATCCAGCATGCCATGAACCTCAAGATGCGGGATGAGGCGGCCTTCTTTGCCGAGTACCAGAATGAGCCGATGGTCGAGGCCGAAGGGGAAGAGATGCTCAATGCCGACCAGATTGCCGCCAAACTCAATGGCTACAATCGCAGCATCGTCCCGGTTAGCTGCAATCTCCTGACTTTGTTTATCGACGTCCAGCAGAAGGCCCTGTTCTGGATGCTGTGCGGATGGGAACGGGATTTTACCGGGTATGTGGTCGATTACGGCACCTGGCCGGAGCAGAAACGGCTTTACTTTACCTTGCGGGACATCCGAAGAACCCTTGCCCAGCAAAAGCCCGGTGCCGGGCTGGAAGGAGCGATCTATAACGCCCTGGAGAGATTGACCGAGGAGAAACTGGGCCGCTTTTACCGTCGGGAAGATGGCCTGGACATGAAGATTGACCGCTGCCTGATCGATGCCAACTGGGGCCAAAGCACCGATGTGGTTTATCAGTTCTGCCGGCAGTCGAAATTTGCCGGGATTGTCCTGCCCAGCCACGGAAAATATGTCGGCGCCTCATCGATCCCATTTTCTGAATACAAACGCAAAAAAGGAGACCGCGTGGGGCTGCATTGGCGGATTCCCAATACAGCTAGTAAACACGCCGTTCGCCATGTCTTAATCGACACCAACTACTGGAAGAGCTTTGTGCACGGGCGCCTGGCGGTAGCGATGGGTGATCCGGGAGCATTATCACTATTCGGCAGGGACGAAACTACCCATCGTCTGCTGGCCGAGCATCTGACAGCTGAATACCGCATCCAGACAGCGGCACGGGACCGAGTGGTGGATGAATGGAAACTGAAGGCCATCCGGCCCGACAACCACTGGCTGGACTGCTTGGTAGGCTGCGGGGTAGCCGCGTCAATGGAAGGCGCTAAATTGTTTGGAACGGAGGCCGACCGGGAAAATCGGCCTGCGAAGATTCGACTCTCCCAGATCCAGAAAAGCAGGCAACTATGCAGGACGTAAAAACGAAAACGCTGAAAGGATTTGTTTGTCGGGCATGCGGCGGGCGAAAGTTCAAGGTCATCTATACCCGGGCCGGTCACTACACCCGGAATCTCCACACCAAGGCCCGGGATGTCATTGCCAAGCTGGAGGGCATGAAGCTGTCCAGGGCCGCCGAGACGGTGCGGGAGGGCGTGGAAGAGACGCTGACGTACTTCGGCTTCCCGCGGGAGCATCACCGGCACATCTACACGAACAACCCGCTGGAAACGATCAACAAGCAGATCCGCCGGCGGACGCGGGTGGTCGGATGCTTCCCGGACGGTCACAGTGCCCTGATGCTGGCAGCGGCCCGGCTGTGGCATATCGCCGGAACGCAATGGGGTCTCAAGCGGTATATGAACATGGACCGACTCAAGGAAATGAAACGACAGCAGCAGGAAAAACAGGAGGTCATGGCCGGATAGACCGATAACTGTTGCCACCCCCGGCGGTGGCAGGCAAGGCAAGAGAAATGATCAAGGAAAGAACTATCAGAAAAAGTGCGAAAGATTCTTGACAGTCCCGGCATTAGGCCCGCCGGACGGCCAATTATTATTGTTTGGATAAGACTTGGACAGCAGAAAATGGAGAAACGAAAAAAAGACGGCAACCTGAATTTAAATAATGGAAAAAGTTGTCCGAAACAGACGTTTCGGCAAAGAATTTACAGAGATAATCTACGATTACAGATTATCTTGGACAGCAATGGTTCAGTGTATATTTAAATAATGTAATGCTAATCGATGGTATCTCATATATATCAGGAAGAGAATCTACGACTTGTTTTTGAATTAGAATCACCGGTTCTTTCCCGGGTTCATTAAAGTCTTTCCTGCCTTTCCCGGAAATTACATACGACTCCATCTTGTCATAAATACTGAATGGGTGAATGTCTATTTTAAGTTTTTGCCGATATTCTGTTGGATTCACTATTCCAACAGTAAGAAAACGTTTATCCCCAGACAACGAGGCAAAAACATCCAAAGGAGCATCAATTCCCTCCACCCGAATCGGAAGAGTTCCCATGTGTTCCCGATATAATTTTAGAACTAGACCTGGTACATCAAATATCGCACCGGTTTTCGATGTTTTTATAGCTCCGAGTGCATTGACTGCCTGGGCATAATGTGCTATTGGAATCAAATCGCTATTCCGAAAGATCCCGTGCAAACCAAGAGCGATGCCAGGTGCATCCTCCAGAAAATATTGGGTCCCTATCTCTCCGTATCTTCTGTTTTCTTTCCAATATCCCCATTCATCTAAGATAAGGAAAATTTTTTTATCCTTCAGGGATGGAAGATTCACTTGGTATTCTCGATAGGTATCTGTGATATAACGAACCACCGCAGCAATCGAGTTTGCATGATTAAAAAGATCTTCTGACCCCTTCCGATAAAAATTGTCGCTGATGAAATCCATATGTTCGGTACATCTCAATAACATTGTTTTTCCCCAGATCCCTGTTCGTCCAACAGCTACAACTTGGATGGCAGGATCAACATCCTTCATGGCTTTTACCATCCGATTGTGCTTCTGAGCATAAAGATCCAATGAAATATATCCTTTTTGGTGAGTCCCCCACATTTCATTGCCCACATAAAATAATTTTACACCAAATGGTTCGGGGTGGCCATTCTGGGCTCGGAGTCTACCCATAGCCGTAGATGTTGAGCCATTTACATATTCCACCAATTGAGCCGCCTGCTCGGCTCCCTCCGTTCCTGCGTTAACCGCAAGAGCCGCTGTTGTGTTAAGAATCTTACAGAAGTTCATAAACTCATGAATCCCAACATCATTATCTTCAATCCCCATCCAATGTGGATTTTTTTCAGGCGGCCGAAGATCCCGCTCTCCTAGGCCAGCAGTCCAATCATATCCACTCACAAAATTTCCCCCGGGCCATTTATAGATAGGCGAGTTAAGCTCCTTTAACAGCCCAAGTACATCCCTGCGCCACCCATTAACATTATCAGAAGGCATCAAAGAAACACATCCGATTTTAAAGACACCTCTTCCTTGACTGATAATTTCCAGACGACCTTCATTTGTTGTTATGCCTGCAGTAAAGGCCAAAGGAATCTCTGTATACTTTTCGGATAGTTTGTAAATGGCTATTGAATCCCTCTGCGTCTTTTTGTCCCCCCAAATTAAGCTGACCAGGATTGGAGCGGCACTTTGTTCCCCTGCTAAATAAATCCGACCGGTATACTGTCTCTTTTCTATTAGTCCCAGCTGGCCCTGTCCAATCCCATAAGAACCACCGTCGCCTTTTGCGAGAACCTGCGGAGTATGTTTGCCTACAAATGGGCGTTCCTCAGACATAATCACTGTTTCTGGCGGTCCGATTACATACCAGGGCGATCCGGCAAGTTCCGTATAAAAAGCATCCTCCGCAAATCCCTTTTGCCCACGGGGGAACCATCCGACAAAATGATCTTTGATAGGATAATAAAATTTGCGATCCTCAAGCATTTCGGCCCACAGCCCGCCATAGATGCACTTGCCTACATGTTCAACCAACTGGCCATAAACATATGGAGAAATAGGATGCCCTGTTTTCGATAGATCCAATCGAAGAAATATCGGCTCATCTCTTTGAGAAACAGGTTCTAATCGTATATCATCAAACCATGCTTTTCCCGAAGATGTTCCCCATCCACCCAATAAACAATTAACCATTACCTGCTTGCGCTCAATCGAATTAAAATAGACCTCAAGATAGGTCCAGTCTGTTGTCCCAACCAGGGCTTTTGTACGGATACCCTCCATCCCATGAATATTCAACAGAGCCCCTCGTCCTCTGTCCGCTTGGACCTTTTCAGTCTTGACCCAACCAGATAATCGGTACGTTGTATGCTCCTCCAGAGGGACTATAGCTTGCCAAGCAACATCGGCCCCATCTTCTTTTGAAGTAATCTGAGCACAGCACTGTCCCACACACCCTTCTGGAACAATTCGAAAATCCGCCTCGCCCGCCCATATCGCCGTCTTCCATCCTGTTGCCGATGAAACATCCGATTCTTCAAAAGACCCATTTCGAAGAAGACTTTCAGCTCCGCTATTCATGCTCCCCCAAAAGAGGGGTACCCATAAGGGAAAAACCCGTGGACAAAAAATCTGTCGAATAAATTGCATGGCTTCTCCTGATTGTTCCTGCTGCAGCTTTTAGCCGCCGGTAGATTTGTTCAACTGCCGGAGGTATTTCTTCAGTTCTGGAGACAGAGTGCCCCGGGACGGCCGGATTTCCTGAAGTGACAATGGAGAACTGGACTGGAGCATCTGTTTGGATTTGCGGGAATCAATTACCTCGGCAGATACCCACAATTCAATCTTGGGACGAATCGGGTCATTCGAAAAAACAAGAATGCGTTTTCGAGACTTCCCGAGAGAATCAGCAACGTACGTTACGGTAATCTCTGAGGATTGACCGGGCTTAAGGATAGTGTTCGGGGCCTCTATAACCGTACAACCACAAGAGGTGGAAATATTTGTAATAACCAGGTCCTTCCCTCCCTCGTTGAGAAATGTGAAAAACCCAGTGTTTTTCGACCCCATTTCCACTCGGCCGGAATCATATTCTGTAGAGAGAAAAACAATCAGCGGTTCTTCTGACCTGCAGGACTCCTCACAAGCAATCGGAAATGGAACCAATTGCGGGGATTGACAACCTCCCAGCAATAGGAATATCAGGAATAAAAGAAACTCATTTCTATTCACCATTCTCGCACCCAAATAGAAATCCATCATCAACACCTCATCAAGATCGTTGCCGAACACAAACATCCGCAAATCGCTCTCCGTACCGCCGCTATTGACCGATGTCCGCAACAGTACCCGCTGGACCTTGTAATACATTGTCAAACAGCATCAATCAAAAAGAAGGTCTGATTCAGTTCTTCCTCTTGTCTCATTCGGATCATTGGTGTGCTCACTTTTCATAAAACGCCCTCGATGATACCCGAGATAATAGTCAGATAATAATACACTGCAGACACAAATTATAGAAATCACAGCAAAGATTTTGACTTTTTTGAAATGTATCTCATCTCGCTGCTTTCCTGTGGTCTGCCAATCTGTTAACGGTCATCTATTTCCGCTTTGCATTTTTCATTTCTTCATACCATCTCAATGAGATCATAATTATACATTCGTCTTAACGTTGGCTCCATTTTTCGGTTGTAAGGACCACTGAGCAAGAAAATCTGTTCATTCGTTCCTCTTTTATATAATTTTTTATCCTTCACAATAAAGTCATCTATTTTCACTCCATATAAAATTTCAAATCGTTCAAGGTATACAGGCCATTTCTCCCACTTATTTTTCTGGTCACAAGCGGTCCTTACATAGCATGTTGGCACCCCGTTTTCAAATTCAATTCTGATATACCCTTTATCAACAAGTTCTTGTTCACTGTCAGGGAATCGGCCGTTTTCACGGATAAAATCTGAAATCAGTTGTTCAATTGACCACGCCCTTCCTTGGTACATTTGATTTACAAAAGTACCGTGCATTACAAATAGAACCATTATCAAAATAAAGAACCCGATAGCGTTTTTGATAATATTTTTGTTCATATCGTTGATCTTAGGGATATGTCCTGGACATTTCGTGGGCGATTCTTCCAACAAAATCTCTGTCTTTAATTTTCTCCGTTTTCACCAAATTTCTTCTGAAAAAATTGAACAATATCCTCTTTTTTAAAAGCGATTGCTAAATCATATGGAGTATCATCCATATCATCTCTGGCCTTTATATCTGCCCCAGAATCAGTCAGAATTTCTACTGCATTCATATCACCATTGATGACTGCCTCATGCAAGGGTGTGGAACCCGACGGATCCTTTGCATTGACATTGGCTCCTTTTTGCATTAGCAGCTGCAGGATGGCAATCGGGGCACGAGATAGAATGGCCAAATGCAGCGGGCTGTATCCGTTCGCATCTTTCTGATGGATGTCTGCCCCCTTCTCTATCAGCATTTGCGCCATTTCAAAGTACGAAAAAGACAGAGCATAGTGGATAGGAGCATTGCCTTCCTTATCAAGAGCATCAGGATTCAGGCCGGCGTTGATAAGATAGTCAGCAATTTTGACATATTCCCCATAATCAAGTGCGCCTTTTTTGGCATCATTGGAACGGAAACATTTGATCTTTGCCAACAAATGTAAAGCGCCCATTCCCTGCTTTGTTTGTCGAATATTTGCTCCGGACGCAACCATTTTTTCTACGGCGGCCAAATCGGCATAGAGCAAACGTTCAAGAAAAGAGCCTGTATGGAAATAATAGAGGCATAGTCCTGATGTCAATACAAAGCAGATACTGATTATGCCCCATTTCTTGATTGTATTCATTTCTTTGCCCTATCTGTTATCTCTTGGCTGACCTACACACCCATCTCCCTTCACACCACCCCCCAAGCCACTGGGGGAGAATCCAATTTTCAACGTATAAATCATCACAGCCGCATACGTATACCCATTTCCCAGGGTTGCTTCGCGCAATAGAAATCGCAATCCGTTCTAAATTTCTGGGGTCTCTTCCAACATAGCACATTCTCAGCCAAACTTTAATGACACAACAATACGGTCCATTTGGCATATGAACTCTGGGTAAAAACAGGGTCATATGTTTGCCGCTTCCAATGTAGGCATTATAGTCATCCTGATATCCATGCCCATATACATGTACAGTATCGATACAATTCGTTTGTTTATCCCATTCTGTTTTTGTATATTTTTTAACAAGGTCCGCGTTTGTCATATACCCCTGTGGGTCTAAATATATTATTGGGTTACTTTTGATATATTCATACAAATTCATCCCATCTGTGTATTGGGCCTGAGCATCAAATGGACTTACAGATTCGCCTGCCGGATTGATCCCCAGCGGGTCCCGCTGCAGAAACCTCCCGGTATCCGGATCATAATACCGTGCCCGATAATACATCACCTGCAGATTCCCGCCGTCCAGCCAGTCTAATTCCCGCCCCGTGAAGGCGTAATAATTGCCCCAAATCTGGAGCGAACTCGGCACCCAGCCGGCTGTATATTGCCTCCGCCGGCCGTAGGCATCGTATTCATACCGCACCGATACCGTCCCGCTCGAACTAAACAGCACCGCCGGACTGTACAGATGGTCATGCCCGTAGAGATACTCCGTCCCCGTCGGCAGCCGCATCATCAACACCTCATCCATATAGTTGCCGAACACAAACATCCGCGAATCGCTTTCCACCCCGCCGGAAACCTGCGTCCGCAGCAGGACCCGCTGGACCCAGTATGTCCACTGTCTGGAACCTTTAGCTGGTCAGATACAGTTTTTATTGCCACATTGTTTTTTGGTTTGACTTGCTGCCACTATAAGCGCTTAATTGTAGATTCCTTCGCAGTCAACACTACACCGGTGCCACTTTGTATATCGGTTATTTCTTTTATATACAACTGTTTAGGATCCCAAGGAGGACTACATAGAACAAAGATATTTCTTCCATTAGAGTCAATAAAAAGAACACTAAGCAGTTTCCATTCTCCATCGGTCCATTGCTCCATGTAGATACGAAGATTCGGTTCTGTGGCATTGGATGTTTGATAGACGTATTCATGACCTTCGCGCGGGAAAGGATGGCCTAATGGCACTTTCGGTTTGGTATATTGGATAACCACAAAAATGAAAAGGAAACTTAACAAAAATGTCCATCCTATGAAGATCAAAATAAAAACTTTTATATTCATATCATTCTATCCTTTCATGAAAACAATCATGAGCGATTTGCTATCCGAGGAGGATCAGACATATCGGGTGGAAACTGAAATCGTCCGATATAATTTTTCCAATTATCTCCTGAACAGAAGTCTATTGATCCGCAGCTGTCCCATGCACGCTTGAGGCAGTATTCTTCTTGACTTAATCCAGGCGGCGGATTTGAACAAGAACCACCATAATAATATGCCTCAAGTTCTTTTCTCATGCAATGGCCACAATTTCTACTTAGGTCGCACTGAATGGCATGAATCAATTCATGCATAAGAACTTCTTTGATTTGACTGGCACGGATATTTTCATTGCAGACAACAATTTGTTTTCTCTTGGTATGATAGTAGCCCATCGTGTCATCAGAACATTTGCCGCACTGTATTTTCTTCAGACAGGGCTTCATGTTCCTATCACGGCTTTTCTGGGCTTTCTGATATAAATCTCGAACTTGAAAATCTCTGCCGAGAAGCCATCTTACTGTATATTCACAACAAGAACTTGCTACCGTTAAACCATATGGATCATTATTCGTCAGCGGTCTTGACTTTCCATACTCATACCCATTCATCCCATCCGCGTACTGCCCCGTCGGGTGAAAGGGATTTCCATTCCCGCCGGCAGGGTCAATCCCCAGCGGGTCCCGCTGCAAAAACCGCCCCGTGTCTGTATCATAATATCGCGCCCGGTAATACATTACCTGCAGATTCCCGCCGTCCAGATAGTCTAACTCCCGCCCCGTGAAGGCGTAATAATTGCCCCAAATCTGGAGCGAACTCGGCACCCAGCCGGCTGTATATTGCCTCCG
>JAKJEP010000068.1 GCA_022705365.1 Planctomycetota bacterium
TCCCATCCGCTCCCGCCGCCAGACCCGCCAGCGCCAGCTTCGCCACCAGATCCCGCCGTCCCGCCGCATGGGAAGGATCCACAATCACCGGCAGATGCGAATCGTTTTTCGCCAGCGCAATCGCGCTGACATCCAGCGTAAAACGCACTTCCGTTTCAAAGCCCCGGCTCCCCCGCTCGCACAAGACCACCTGATTATTGCCTTCGCTGAGAATATACTCCGCACTCATCAGCCAGTCCTGCACCGTATTGCTGGCCCCCCGCTTCAGCAGCACCGGCTTCTTCGTCTTGCCGATCTCCGCCAGCAGCACAAAATTCTGCATATTCCGCGCCCCCACCTGCAGCATGTCCGCATACCGGCCCACCATTTCCACGTTCCGCGGATCGGTCACTTCTGTAACCACCGGCAGCCCGAACCGGTCGCTGCATTCCCGCAAAATCTTCAAACCCTCCTCCCCCAATCCCTGAAAACTGTACGGGCTGGTCCGCGGCTTGAACGCCCCGCCCCGCAGCATATTGGCTCCGCTCTCCTGGGCCGTCTTCGCCAGTTGCAGGCAGCTCTCCCGGCTCTCCACTGCACACGGTCCGGCGATCAATCCATAATGCCCCCGCCCGATTCGCACCGACCCCACCTGCACCACCGAACCCTCCGGGTGAAAATCCCGGCTGGCCAGCTTATACGGCTTCATAATCGGCAATACATTTTCCACCCCCTCGATGCTCAGCAGTTGGTCCGGAAAGATCGGCTTCTCTTCCCCGATCGCCCCGATAATCGTCCGGAACTCCCCCTTCGATATATGCGCACGCAGCCCCAGTTGCTCGATTCGAGCTACGACCTGCTCCGTCACTTTCTCCGGGGCTCCGGCACGCAATATAACCAGCATCGTCTATCCTTCTCTCACTCTACAGCACTTCAATCGCCCGGGGAAAACTGCCCAGTATGCTCAACTGCAAACAATGTTTTTTCGCACAGGCGATAGCCGCTGTTACATTTTTATCAATCTGATGACCCTGGCAATCCACAAAAAAGTAATATTCCCTTTCCCGCTTCTTGCTCGGCCGCGATTCAATATTCGTTAAATTCACCTTATTCTGCTGAAACTCCTTCAGCACATCCACCAGCGCCCCCGCTTTGTGGGCCGTGCTGAACACAATCGAGGTTTTGTCATCCCCCGTCGGCCGGGCCGGTTCCCGTCCAATCACAAAAAACCGCGTCACATTATTCGCCACATCTTCGATATTCTGGCATACCACCTTCAGGTTGTACAATTCCGCCGCCATCGCCGCCCCGATGGCCGCCGTCTTCGGCTCTTCCGCAGCCTTCTTGGCCGCCTGGGCGCTGGATGCCGTCGCAATCGTCTCCACCCGCGGCATCGTCTCGCTCAGCCATTGATGGCATTGTGTGAACACCTCCGGCTTCGAATAAATCGTCCGGATTTCGTCCATCGCGCAGTTGGCCAGCAGATTATGATGCACCGCCAGCAGAACCTCCCCGCAGATCAGTACCGACGAATCAATCAGCGAATCCAGTGTCTCGATAATCCCCCCCGCCAGCGAATTCTCCACTGGTACGATCCCCAGATCGCAATGCTCCCGGTCAATCTCATTAAATACCCCGCGAATATCCGCCAGCGGTTCATACTCGACGCACTGCCCGAATTTCAGCAGCGCCGCTGTATGCGAAAAACTCCCTTCCGGTCCCAGATACGCAATCCGCAGCGGCTTTTCCAGATAAAACGACCCGCTCATCAGCTCCCGATAAATCGCCAGCAGACAGCGGTCCGGCAGCGGCCCTGTATTATGTGCCTTGACCTTGCTCAGCACCGCCCGTTCCCGGTCCGGCGCGTAAATCGGCGGGGCGTTGCGGTCCGCCATCTTGATCTTGCCGACCTCAACCACCACCTTCGCCCGTTCATTGATTAAATGAACCAGCTCCTGGTCTATCGCATCTATCTTTTGTCGTAATTCTTCCAGTGAACTCACGTACCGGACACCAAACCGTTATTTTTTCATACCTAAATGGCTTTTCTGACAAGCCGTTACAAACCCATTCTTATAACAGTCTGACCACTCTTCGTCAAGCTGAAAATAACCGCTTTAAACGAAAGCTATTACAAATATATTTCTCCCACACTAACTATAAATCCCTTTTATATAGGCACTTACATATTATACACCCATCCTGCGGCCACCCCGCCATTCCCTTTTCGATACAATCCCCGTAAAATATCCTCCAAAATTGACGGAATCGCCAAACGTTGATTTTGACTTCCCAAAACAGCTCTGGCTCCCCAATAACAAGGGGCCGAAGAGCTTTTGACGCTGGCGTCAAAAACGGCTGTAGTTTATATGAACAAAAGTAAAATAGAATTGCTTTCTCCCGCCGGCAATCTGCCCGCTGCCATCGCCGCCATCCGATGCGGTGCCGATGCCGTCTATATCGGCCCCTCCCGCTTCAGTGCCCGCGAAGCTGCCGCCAATTCCATCGATGATATCGCCCGAGTGATTGACTTCGCTCATCTCTATTTCGTCCGCGTCTATGCCGCCGTCAATACCCTCCTGTACGACCATGAACTTCCCATTGCGGAAAAACTTATTCATTCCCTCTACAACCGGGGCATTGACGGCCTGATTATCCAGGATCCGGGCCTGCTGGAACTGGACCTGCCCCCCATCCCCCTCATCGCCAGCACCCAGATGCACAACGACACCCTGGAAAAAGTTCAGTTCCTCGAAGCCGTCGGCTTCTCCCGCGCCATCCTCGCCCGCGAACTAACCCTGGACCAGATAGCCAATATCCGCCGCCATACCTCCATTGAACTGGAATGCTTCGTCCACGGCGCCCTCTGTGTGAGCATGAGCGGCCAGTGCTACGCCAGCTATGCCCTCGGCGGCCGCAGCGGCAATCGCGGACAATGTGCCCAGCCGTGCCGCAAGCTCTACCGCCTTACTAATCAGCAGGGACAAACGCTCGGTCCCGACCGCTATTACCTCTCCTTGAAGGATTTGAACCTCGCCCAGTATCTCGGCGACCTCCTCGACGCCGGCATCACCTCCTTCAAAATCGAAGGCCGCCTCAAAAATCCGGAATACGTGGCCAATATAACCGCTTACTATCGCCGGCAATTAGATGACATCCTGCTCCGCCGCAATCTCCGCAAAGCCTCCAGCGGCAATATCCTTCTCGGCTTTTCCCCTCACCCAGCCAAAACCTTTAACCGCGGTTTCACTGACTACGGCCTCACGAACTCTCCCTCGCAGATGGGCTCGCTGGACACCCCCAAATCCGTTGGTGAAAAAATCGGTACCGTCCGCCGGATCGCGCGGAATTATTTTGAGTTGGATAATCCCCACGATCTCCATAACGCCGACGGCATCTGTTTTTTTGACCCTCACCACCACCTGCTCGGCACCGTCATCAATGGTGTGGACGGTGCCAAAGTCTATCCCCAAAAAATGGTTGCCCTGACTCCGGGCACGAAAATCTTCCGCAATTACGACCATCCATTTCATAAGCAGCTAAAGACAATCCCCGCCCAGCGGAAAATCACTCTTCGGATGCGCCTCTACGAAATCCCGCAGGGCATAGCATTGGAAGGCATCGACGAAGACGGCCTCTCCGCCACGGTAACAGTGGAACACCCCAAAGAACCGGCCAAAAATCCGGACGCCGCACGCCGGAATATTACACAGCAACTGCAAAAACTGGGGCAGACCCTCTTTATCTGCACCGCCGTCACCCTCGACCTGCAAACCATCTGCTTCTTCCCCGTCTCCCTGCTGAATCGGCTGCGAAATGATCTGACAGAAGCCCTGCTGAAAGTCCGTCTCCAAAACCGCTCCTTACAGCCCGGCGGCGTCATAAAAAACAATGTACCTTATCCCTTATCTGTGCTTGATTTTCGCGGCAACGTCCTCAACGACCGGGCCAGGGCCTTTTACCGCCGTCATGGTGTCACTAAAATAGATCCCGCCGCCGAATCCGGCCTGGACCTCAACGGCCAACCGCTCATGCACACCAAATTCTGCCTGCGCCGCCAGCTAAACCTCTGCCCCGGATCCCACCCCGGCCAGCCCGCCGCCCCCCTGATTCTCACGGACCAGGAAAACCACCGTCTGGAACTCCGCTTCCGCTGCGGCCCCTGCGGTTCCTGCGGCATGGACCTCTTCCTGAAATAATCCCGTTCATTTTTTATTCAGCAATAATTCTCAGGCATAACCAGTCCAGCTCAAAGGGGGCCGTAATAGTCTGCCCCAATACCCGGACTGCCGGAATTGGTTCCGTACAGATCAGTCCGTATTTGTGATCGCTGTTGCGCTGGGCAAAACCGGCCTCGGTGAACCGGACTTTTCCGATATATCCGCTGGAAGCCGCAAAATCATCATCGGTAAAGTAGATGAAATCCGCTCCGGGATGGATGGCCGTTGCCGCAATGGTCCCCCGGTAGCTGCCCCGTACCTTCAGCAGTTCAATATTCCCATCACCGAACTGGTCCTCCAGATCGCCCATGCGTCCATTGACACCAAGATCCGCGCCGGCCAGAAGCATATTATCCAAACAATCGCCCCGCACTATGATTCGCCCGCAGTTACGCCCGGTCGCCGGCGGCGGAAACCGATATATTCTCCGCTCGCCGCACTTGGACTGCCTCGATATCACCGGCTGAGCGAATTACATTATCCGCCATCTTCCGGCAGGAAATAGTGCCGACCGCATCCGCAAAGACATCAGCAGAAATCGTGCCCTGCCTGACATGCAGACAACCTAATAGCGAGGCCACCTCCAGCCGCCCTGAAAAATCCCCCTTCGCAACTACCAGATTTTCCAGATTCCCTTCCGTGATATTAAGGTTCCCCTGCATATCCCCATTCTGTATCGTAATTTTCCCGGCACTGCCTGCCGAAATAGTGCTTCCGGCAAAACTTGCCATATGTAACACCGCCAGATGTCCATCCACCTGAATAACCGCATCGGTTCCTACGGAACCGGTAGTCAGCCGAACCCCTTCCGCATGGGCCTGGACATCTACGAAGGCTTCGGCGGCTATCGATCCCAGTGAAATTTGATGTACCTGACCCTCGGCAACCAGCCGCCCGGTAATCTGCACATATTTGCCTTCCAGAATATTCAGAGGCCCGTCGATAAGAATCTCGCCCACCAACACCGTACCGCCGGCCCGGCTCGACTGAATTTTTAGATTTGTCTCTTCCGTTGTACCGGTCACCAGAATCGTTTCAATCTTGTTGGCGGAACCAACTTCGGCCCCAAAAACCATCTGTACTTGACCGGGTCCTGAAAGCCGAACCGTTAGTTTATGTCCGCTTTCATCCGTATAATGATACGATTGGTCATGCTGGAGAACCGCTGCCGGAACTACCCAAAATTCCTGCACCGCCGTCTCCGCCAGCCCGTTACCCGCCAGATCCGTTACCTCTTTCTCCGCCAAAACCATCAGCCGATACCGGTCCGGCTCTATCGCGGAGATCCCCGTAGCTGTTTGGGGCGCTGATAGCAATATCGCTCGGCCCGCCGCATGATACGCAATGCTCGAAAAATGTATTTCGGTCTCGTTGCCGTTACCGAAGATTCCGTCCCCTCCGGCTCCCACCAGACGATAATTGCCGGCGGCGACAATGCTTTCCGCATCTATATTGGCTTCCGAAAAAATCACGCGAATTTCACCTGGCCCCTGATTATGATACAGAGAATTCACCTCTATGTCCGCTACGGCCGGAGACGTACTATCGTAAACGAAACTGCCCAGGCTTGACCAGACGGATTGATTCCCGACGGCATCCGCGGCTTGGGCCGCCAATTGATTTGGTCCTTCCCGGATAAGGCTCTCCGGAATCACCGTAGCATAAATGCCCGGCGCAATCTCCGTCGCCAGGCCCACGGAGGACCCATTGCAAAATACTTCCACAGAAACACCTGCTTCTGCACTAACCCGAACGTTCAGCGGAGCAAGGCAGGTAATCGCATCCTCGCTGTAGCGGCCGCTGTCCGAAATCTCTGCCAGTACCGGCGCCGCCGGAATAGCCGGGGCCACCGTATCTATGGAGAATTCCAGCATAAGAATCCCCTGATCGCACAATGGGTCTGACTGGGAAACGGTTTCAGCCGCCCGTGCCGGATTACCGGCCCAGTCACGCAGGGAAGCCGCCGGATCAATCACCAGTCGATACGCATCATCCGCTACCTCTTCATCCAGCCGCAACCGAACACACTGGCTGGCAGGTTCAAAATCAAATTCGGCGATGGGAATCACATATTCATTTCCCTCCCCGAACGAACCGTCGCCGCCGGCACCCCAAAGGGCAAATCCCTCCCCGCCGGCCAGGGCGGTCAGATCGAGTATATCGGTATCCAGAAACAGACTCAGCGTATCGACGGTTTGTGCAATTGAGCCGCAGGGGTAGTACCTTTGCAGCACGGGGGCGATGGTATCTACCGTCAGCAGCAGCGGTGCACTCCGCCCGACGTTTCCCGCCGGATCCGTACTGATGATCTCAATCTGGTTAAGGCCTTCCGCTAAATCATTGGCGGAAAACGAAAAAGTCCAGTTTCCTGATTCATCGGCCTCTGCGGTTCCTGCTTCCATCCCGGCCACTAAAATTTGGACGATACTATCCGGTGCGGCGTTGCCGGTAATCTGCGGATCCGTATGGTTGATATGGCATTGCCCGGCAGGCGTGATAACTCCGATACCCGGTAGTAATGCCGGTGTGGTTGGCGTCTGCCCCTCGGATTCCAGGATAATTTGCAGGATTGCGGACGAGGCCGAAAGATTGCCGGCCAAATCCGTCGCACGAACGGAAACTTCATTGGTACCGGTTACCAGGGCGCCGGTTGCAAACGTGCAGGACCAGTAACCCTCTGCCGACGCGGTAAGCTGGGCAACATATCCGCCGTTCAGATACAAATCCACCAGGGCAAATGGTTCCGTAGTCCCTTCGACCGTCGGTGTCGGCAGTGAGGTTATATGGTCATGGTTGCTGACGCCGGTATCGCTGCCGGGCTGCAAATTCACAATCCCCGCAATCGGCGCCGTGGTGTCCAGCGTAACCGCCAGGTCCGCCGAATCACTGGAGATATTTCCCGCCGTATCGATGCAATAGACATCCAGCAGGTTATCCCCTTCCGCCAGGTCCCCGCTGGAGAGAGTAAAGCTGTAAGCCCCCGTCATATCCGCCATGGTGGAAGTACAATCCGCCCCGTTGATCCGCAGCCATACCGTACTGAGGGCCTCCGCCGCTCCGGCCGGTCCGCTCACGATTACTTCCGATATATTGGTCAGGTTATCCAGGTGGCTCCGCCCTGAATCGCTGGCCGCCGCAAGGTCCGGTACAGCGGGAATCGGGATACCGCGGTCCAGCACCAGGGACAAATCCGCGGAATCGGGGGATATATTCCCTGCTCTGTCCACATAGTAAATATCTACCAGATTGGCTCCCTCTGCCAGATCTCCCGCTTGCGCGGTCACGGAATAATTTCCGCTTCCATCTGCTGTAGTACTGCGCCGGTTCTCTCCGCCAACCCGCAGCCATACCGTTGCCCCGGTTTCTGCCGTGCCGGTGAAAACCGCATTGGCAGTATGGGTGATAGCGTCACTCTGGGACAAACCGGTATCGCAAACGGCTGCCAGATCCGGTGCCGCCGGAGCCAAAGCTCCCGTATCGTAGCAAAGGATCAGCGGCGACGAAACGGGGCTGGTTCCGGAAAGAACCGCCGTTGCTGTAATCGAATTTTCTGCCCCCGATTCTGATCCGTCCAGGTCATCTGCCGCAAAAGTATATTGGTAAGTCTCGTAGGTAGTGCTGATTGCAGCGTTTGGATTGGCTCCGATATCCGTTGAAATCGCAAAACGGTTCACATAGGCATAATTTTCCCGGCCGTAAAACTGAAAAGTATGCCAGCCGGCTTCCAGATCCCACGACATCACCGCTGGATTATCCGCTTCTGTCGTGGCGGTCACAGCATGATAAGACCCCACGGTATCACTCCACAGCGCCGGCCCGGTATCGCCAGGCTGCCAGGTGTCGTCAATATTCACAAAAATGGAATTTTCCGCTGCGGAATACCAGTTTACATAGGCCCGGACATAGTACACCCCGGGGGTGGTAAGATAAAATTGATAGGCAGCCGAGCCAGCCGGATTGGCGGCGGTGCTGTAGGCACGTATATACGTGGACCAGGACCGCATGGGATACTGAATGACCCCCATCTCCGCATCAATCACCACCGTGCCGTTCGTTTCGTAGAATACCGTATCGTTCTGTCCCACCGCTGTCCCCAGCAACACACCATGATTAGATACATTCACCACGCTATTAGTCCGAGCAGTCAATTGCAGGGTCCCCTGACCTTGGCTGGTAATACCATCCGTAGTGCTGGATCCTGTATCGCTTGCCGCTAAAAGATTCACATCGAACGGCGCAATCGGTGCCAATAATATCCGGTTTTCCAGGTTTTCCACTTGAAGCATAGTATATCTTCCACGACCAAAGTACGAATCAAGTCCTTCCGAGTTATTATCCTATCGGTCAGAAATTGCGGGAAGATAATATAAATCTTCTAGGATTTGTAGAATACTTTGTATAACTAGCCCGCATTTCTCACGGACTTTCGATTTTCAGCGGCCTTTTTGCCCGCCTTCTTCGTTCTCGTCGCTATCTATCCTCAACATATATTCTTATATGCCTGCGGAAGATAGCTCCTGCGGCCTCGAAGGCGGACAAACATTCATGCTGAAAACAGACTGTCGAAACTGGTGGACTGAAAAATGGTACATACGAGATTCTGAGCCAAGAAGTTATCAATTATTTGTCAAAATCCCGTGAGAAATGCGGGCTAGCCGGATATGGTCCAATAATCCTGAGGGGAATAGTGTTGATATGACGGCATCAGGCCAATTAAATAAGTTCAGCAGCACTGCTGGGGACCCAGGTCTGGGTGTCATCAGAGAGGCGGATGCGGAGCCAGCCGCTGCGCTGTTCGAGCAGATCGAATTCGGTCCCGGCGTGAAGCGGCTGCTTGAAACTTTCCGCGTAGTTCTCGCCGTCACCCTGGCGGGCCACCACACTCTCAGCCACAATGACACCCTGGGGATTTTTCCAGGCGTGATAGGCATCCAGCAGGACCGAACCGGCCAAAAAAAGGGCAAACAGGGCCGCAGCCAGCGTGAACCAGCGGGCAAAACGGAAGCGTGCCCAGAACAGCCAGAGCAAGGCAGCCAGCCATGCGACGGACCAGCCGACGCAGGCCAGGAGAAAGCGGGTCCGCAGACTAAAATCATAATGCCAGAAAAAGAGGGTGTGCAGTACGCGTTTCTCGGCCTGGACGGGGATCTGGTCCAGCCGTTTGGAGCGGGCAAAGGCCAGATTGCGGTCCAGATCGGCATTGGCACGGCCGGTTTTTTCCGCCCGGCGGTAGTTCAATATGGCCCGGCCCAGTTCCCCCTTGAGCAGGTAGGCGTTGCCAAGGTTATAATACAGGTATTGGTTGGCGATGCCGCCTTCCTCGACGATTTTTTGATACCGTAGAATGGCCTGGTCGTAATGGTTCCGTGCAGCGTCCGGGTCGGCACGCACCTGTTCATTACCCTGCCGAAAGGCAAGCTGGGCTTCGCTGGCCAGCCGGTAGGCTTCCTCCGGCGTCAGCTTGGCCTGAACGGCAGTCGCGGCCGGCAATAACACCATCAATAGGGTCCACAATCCTTTTTTCATTTTCCGTTTTTCTTGCCCAATTGCTTCAATAAAACTTTTATTTCTTCCGGATCGGCCGCTGCAGAATCACCGGCATTGGCGGCAAAACGGCTTGCTTCACAGTCCTGGAGAATATCATAGAATCGTTCCACCGCCCGCGGCTCCTGCCCGTCGGCCAGCAGCAGCCCTTTACAATCCAGCGCCGTCAGAGAAGTCGATACGCGATTGTATCGGTCGCCGATAAACGCCCGCAGAATTTCCGCCAGCTCCGGCTTGAAGGTTTTCGCGTCCGCTCCCCGCTGGATTCTGAGCCGATGTAATTTTTGGATGGCATTATTCGCCGCCCCCGCCTGCCGCCGGGCCGCCTGACGCACCGGATCGCTCCGCCGGGACCATCGAACCAGGGACAGAACAAAAAACAATACCGGCGGTCCGGCCAGTAGAATCAGATATACCGGCTGGGTAATCGCCCGAACCGGGGAAAAGCCGGCGTTCAGCAGCAGCAGCGGCCCTTCATAGTTGGCGGCGATACCCTGCCGCACGGCTTCCAGTTCCCGCGTTTGCGGCTGGAGAGAAATCCCTTCCGCCTGGGCAGCGGTTATGGTTTTTGCCTGGCTTACCTGCAGCGGGATCGGATCGCTGCGGACCGTTACATAGTTACCTTCCTCCACATTGAAATAACTCAGCGGGATGCCGGGTATTTCGGTGACATCGGCGGTATTGGCCCGGATGGTTTGGGTAAATATCTTTTGTTTTCCTTCCGTCCGGGGGGCGGACTGGTCGGCTGGAATCTTGAAATTCTCCGCCAGAGGAGCGATGCGGCTCAGATCGGGCGCGGTGACCGGTTTCAGGAAATTCCCGCTGATGGTGATGGTCAGGGTAATCGGGTCACCGACCTTCACCTCGGTCGGCTGGGCGGAGCTTTGGATGGAATAGCGGCCCACCAGGCCGTTGAAATCGGCGGGCCGGCCCTCCGCCGGCAGGGGAAGAACCGTCATGGTAAGGGGCTGGGAGGCGGCATGAAACCGTTTGTACTCTCGCTGGTTAAAGAAATTGTCAAAGAAGGGGTCGCGGCGGCGGCCGCTTCTGGCAACGGCGATCTGGCAGGTAAGGGTGGAAGCCGGAATCTCGAGATCGCCGGTCTTTTTCGGAATGAGAATTTTGGAAAAGGAAACCTTTACACAACTTTGCCCCTGAAACGTTTCCGAATTTTGTTGCGCATTTACGGCTTCGTTATTAACATTGATTTGCAACACTTTATCATCGGCCGCGGACGATTGGGGAGCATCTTCCACCAGAAAGGCATCCTCCTGCAATACGGGCACGGAAAAGACAAAGTCGCCGATACTGCGCACAATATCCGTTTGAATGTACCAGTTCACCGTCATAATAACCGGCTGACCGAGGTAGCACCGGGAATCGGAAAAGGTGGTTTCCAGATGGATTTTATCGGTGGTTTGCGGGGACAGAACCATGACCTCTACCGGATTGGTCTGGTAGTTGTTGCCATCCACTTCGACAGTAACCGCCGGAAGCCGGTGGACGCCCGTGCTGGCGGCGGTCAGTTGATAGATCATTACATATCGTTTGACCACATTTTGGCTCTGCCTGCCGTTAATAATGGTTATGCTGGTTTGGGAAATGTTCTGCCCGCGGATGCTTTGCGGCGACCAGGGCTGCAAAGGGGTGACATCGGCCTTCCCAGGCTGGTCGGAACCGTCAATAATGATCTGGTACTGGAACGGCTCGCCCTGATAAATATCGCCATCCTGAACCGCGCTAGAAACGCGAACCGTATCGCTTCCGGCAGCAATAACGGCCGGAACAAAACCAAACAAGGCCATGTACACGGCAAAAATGTAGTAGCGTATCTTCATTTACCAGTCTCTCTCCACCGGTCTATAGCCGCCGATCCGCTCCTTCTGTTTTTCCTCCTTGCGGCGTCTTTCCTCATCCAGAATCTGCTGGGCAGTGGCGTCCGGGGCCTGCATTTCTTCCTGGGGCTGCTTTGGTTCCTGCTGCTGCTCCTGCTGATCCTCTTGCGGTTGTTGCTCTGGTTGTTTCTGCTGTTCCTGCTGCTCCTGCTGCTGGTTTTGCTGCTCTTGTTGATCTTTTTGTTCTTGTTGCTGCTGCTGTTGTTGTTGTTGTTTGGGAAAAGCATCCAGTGCCTTTTGCAGATTTTCTATCGCAGCGTTTTCCGCCTCCAGGGCCGGCTGGGGCTGTGTCTGGTGAAGCTGATCCGCGGCCGACTGCTGGTGCTGGGTCGCCTGCTCTAATTCGTTGTTCACCGTCTCCAGCATCTGGCGGTTTTGCTCCATCTTCTGGGCTGCGTCCGGATCCGGCGGGGTCTGCCCGTCTTGCTGGGCCTGTGCCTGGGACTGTTCCTGCTGCTGGATCATTTGCTGCGCTTCCGTCTGCACATCGGCGGTATCTTTCCGCAGGGTCTGCTGCTGCTCCGCAAGCTGGTTAAAATCCTCCTGTTTCGGGTCAGGTGGATTCTGCGGCAACTGGGCGGTTTGACCGGCCAGTTCTGTCTGCCGTCCCAGCAGTTTCTTGATCTTCTCGGCCAGGTCCTGCTGTTGCTGCTGTTGTTTCTGCTGCTCCTGCTGTTTCTTCAACTGATCGAGAATATCCTTCATAATCAGGCCGATGACTTCGATATTGTGGATGGCGTCCGGGTCATCGGGATGAATCTTCAGGACCTCACGATATTGCTGGATACTGGTGGTAAAGGCCTCG
>JAKJEP010000069.1:0-232 GCA_022705365.1 Planctomycetota bacterium
TGGCGGGAAGGTGGTTTTGGCGGAGGAGGATGCTGTTTCCCCCGAATTGCTGCCGGTGGATAACCAGCGGTTCTTTGCTCTGCATGTGGAGGATAATCTGCGTTTGCTGGCCGTCAACGGCTCTCCCTCCGACATTCCTGTCGAGGATGAATTGTTTTTCTTTCGTCTGGCCCTGACCGTCCAGCCGGAAAACCAATCCGAGGGCGAATCGGATGCAGAAACGGCCGCCCCC